>JAJZUC010000094.1 GCA_021847245.1 Deltaproteobacteria bacterium
TGGAGCGGCTCGGTTTCTCGGACGACGCCATCTACACAACGCTTGAGAACCGGATGAAGTGCGGCCTTGGCAAATGCGGCCGCTGCAACGTCGGCAACGTCTACGTCTGCAAGGACGGCCCGGTCTTCACCGCCGCCCGGGTGAAGGCGATGCCGCAGGAGTTCTGAGGGCAAAGAGACGCCGGCGCGATCAAACGGCAAATTTCCGAAACCGCTCCGCCGCCTCTGGTATTGCATCCTCCCGGATATTGCCGAAGGCAAGCCTCAGGTACGGTTCAAGACCGGGGCCAAAGACCTCGCCGGGAAGGGAGATCACCCCCGCCTCGAGGGCGAGCCGCCGGGCGACCTCCCGGCCGGAGAGTCCCGGAAAGGGATGACGCACCCAGGCGAAGAAGGTGCCGCTCGCCACGAGGGCGAAGGGGTTGCCGGGGCGCGTGAATTCGGCCCGGAAGAGATCGTGGCGCCGCTCCATCATCCGGCGGTTGGCGTCGACCCAGCCGTCCAGGTGACGGGTGCCGTAGGAAACCGCATGCTGGGTGATGCGGGGCTGGCAGACCGCCATGGTGTCCTGGGCCTTCAGGGCATGGTGGATGAACGGCTCGGAGGCGACGAGGCACCCCGCCCGGTAGCCGGTCAGCGCATAGGTCTTGCCGAAGGAGATGATCTGGACGAAGTGGTCACCCCACGCAGGGTCGGCGAAGAGGTCGTGGGGGCGCTCGCCGCCGGGGATGAAATCGGCGTAGGTTTCATCGAGGAGAAGGGCAATCCCCCGGCGCCGCGCCAGGGAGTAAAGCCCGTGGATGACGTCGGGTGGGGTGACGACGCCGGTGGGGTTCGAGGGGGTGACGAGGAGGACCGCCCGGGTGCGGGGGGTGATGAACCGCTCCACCGCCGCCGGGTCGACGATGCCGCCCCGATCCGCGTCGAAGGGGAGAAAGACCGGCCGGATGCCGAGGATCTCCAGCGCCATGGGGTGGTCGAAATAGGCGGGGAGAGGCACGATCACCTCGTCCCCCGCCCGGCAGAGGGTCACCATGGCGAGCCAGAAGGCCTGGCTCGCGCCGATGGTGAGGCAGAGCTGCCGCGGCGAGGGGCCGGCGCCGTAGCCGCGGCCGTAGCGCCCGCAGACCGCCTCCCGCACCTCGGGCAGCCCCTCGTCGGGGGAGTACCTGGAGACCGCCGGGTCGTCGAGCATCGTCGCCAGGTAGTCGGTGAGCTGGCGGGCCGGCGGATAGTCGGGGACCGCCTGGCAGAGGTCAACCAGGGGGCGGGGATCCCCCGGATCCCGGTGGGCGAGCCACCCCTTCACCTCGGAGATGGGGGGGAAGTGGACGGAGCGGATCTGGTCGGATACGGGGAACTTCACGGCTGCCTCCCGGACAGTGTCTTTTGCTATGGCTTCAGCATGATGAATCCCATCTGCCGGCCGGTCTCCCCGCCGTCGCGACGGTAGGAGAAGAAGAGCTCCGGGGCGCACGAAACGCACTGGCCGCTCGTCTCGATGTTGCGCTCCGGCACCCCCGCCTCGGCCAGCTGCCGCGCGTTGGCCTTCGCCAGGTCCAGCCGCCACCGCGCCACCCCCCTGATGGTGGCGACCTCCTCCCAGGCGTGCCCCCCCCTGCGGAACGCCTCGGCCACCGGCGTATCCACCTCGTAGCAGCACGGTCCGATCCCCGGCCCCACCGCCGCCAGGATATCCCGCGGGTCAGAGCCGAAGAGGTCGATGAAGGCATCGATCCCCTTGCGGCAGATGCCGGCCGCGGTCCCCTTCCACCCGGCGTGGAGGGCTGCCGCCACGCGCTTCACCGGGTCGAGGAGGAGCACCGGCACGCAGTCGGCCACGCAGACCCCGATCATCACCCCCGGCTGGTTGGTGATGATGCCGTCGGCCTCCAGCTTCTGGAAGTAGGAGTAGTCCGGGTTGGGGGAGTCGATGACGAGGAGGTCGACGCCGTGCACCTGGGTCACCGTCACGAGCCGCTCCACATCGGCGCCGAAGCCCCGGGCGAGGATGCTCCGGTTCCCCTCCACGGCATGGGAAGAGTCGAGGGTATTCGCCCCCAGGTTGAGGGAATTGTAAGGGGGCCGCGACACCCCCTCGTGGCGGGTGGTGAAGCCGTGGGCCGAAACCCCGGCGGCGGTGAAGAGGGCCGGTTCCAGATAGTGAACCTTGTCGGATCGTTTCATCTCCATGGGTAGACTCCTTGAGAAAAAGGGGGTCAGGGACGCACGGCTTGCGCCCCCTGCTCCGCCCCTTCGAGATAGTTGATTATCCGCTGCATCTCCTCCGGGAGCTCCGTGTCGAACTCCAGGTACTCGCCACTCACGGGGTGGAGGAAGCCGAGGGTCTTGGCATGGAGGGCCTGGCGGCCGAGCTGGCGCACCAGCGCCCGGAGCCGCGGATCCCTAAGATCGTTGACCCGCCCGCCGGCGCCGTAGACCTCGTCCCCCACCAGGGGGTAGCCCGCCTCCGCCAGGTGGACCCGGATCTGGTGGGTGCGGCCGGTCTCCAGCCGCAGCTGCACGAGCGTCATGCCGGGATAGCGCCCGAGGACCTTCCAGTGGGTGACGGCGTGCTTGCCGTGGCGCGCCTTCCCCGACATCCGCTTCCGGTCCACCGGATGACGGCCGATGGCCCCCTCGATCCGCCCCTTCTCCTGGCGGAACGTGCCGAAGGCGAGGGCCAGGTAGATGCGCTTCACGGTATGGTCCCGGAACTGGCGGGAGAGCCCCTCGTGGGCCCGGTCGTTCTTCGCCACCACCAGGACCCCGGAGGTGTCCTTGTCGATCCGGTGGACGATGCCGGGGCGCAGCTCCCCCCCCACCCCGGAGAGGTCGGTACAGTGGGCGATAAGGGCATTGACCAGGGTGCCGGTGGGGTTTCCCGCCGCCGGATGGACCACCATCCCGGCCGGCTTGTTGACCACCACCACGTCGCCGTCCTCGTAGAGGATGTCGAGTGGGATCTCCTCCCCCGCGGGGGTTGCTGCCACCGGCGGCGGCACCTCCACCGTCACCCGCTCCCCACCTTTAAGCTTCAGGGAGGCCTTGGCCACCTCGCCGGCCACCGCCACCCGCCCCTCCTCGATGAGGCGCTGGGCCGCCGAACGGGTGAGCCCCGCAACGGAGCGGGCCACGAACTGGTCGAGACGCTCCGGCTCCCCCCCGGTGGAGACTGTCAGTTCAAACCGTGATTCCATGATACCTCAAGAAACAGCGAAGGCGCGACCCGCGAGCCGCGCCTTGCCCGGACGATGGGTGACCATCGGGGTACTTACCAGATGGTGGACTCGATCTTCCCCGCCCGCTTGATGAGGACGTCCACCAGGGCGAGATCGTAGATCGTGGCGGAAGCGAGATCGGGGGTGACCCGCGACAGGAAGTGCTGGCGCCCCTCTTCGATGTCCTCCGCCAGGAGCTCGAAGATGTTGTCCTCCTTGATCCCCCGCTCCACCTTCTCGCGGTTGTAGATCGCAATATCCGAGATGATGGCGCGGGCAAGCCGCCGTGCCTGGTCGGGATTGTCAATAAGGCTCATGGAGCGTCCCCTGTACGTTCGTTGAAATTCTCGCGCCGCTACCGCAGCGGCAGCGAAAAGTAGATACTCGAATCGCCGCGGCGCACCAGCAGGACGGCCGCCCCGCGGCGCTGGGCGTCGCGCATGGCGCGGTCGTACTCGGCGCGGTTGGCGACCCGCTTCCGGTTGACGGCGACGATGACATCCCCCGGCCGCACCCCCGCCTCGGCGGCGATGCTCCCCTCGTCCACGTCGGCGACCATGACGCCGGTGGCCCCGCGGCGCAGCATGTCGGGGGGGAGGTCCTCCACGGCCAGACCGAGGGAGTCGGGTTCTCCCCCCTGGGGCCGGGCCCCGCGCGCCTCCCGGCTGTCGGCGCTCGCCGCGGTCACCGTCAGCTTCACCTCGCGCCCTTCACGGAAAACGGTGACCGGCACCTTTTTCCCGGGCTGGGTATCGGCCACCACCCGCTGGAGGTGCTGGGCGTCTTTGATCTCCGTGCCGTCGAACTCGAGGATGATATCCCCCTGGTGGATCCCCCCCTTCGCGGCGGGCCCCCCTTCGAGGATGTCGCTCACCAGGACCCCGCGGGGCTTCCCGAGACCGAATTCCTTGGCCAGCTCCCCGGTGACCGGCTGGATCGTCACGCCGAGCCAGCCGCGGGTCACCTTCCCCTTGCTGACGAGCTGGGTGATGATCTGCTTCGCCATGTTGATCGGAATGGCGAAGCCGATCCCCTGGCCGGCGGCGACGATGGCGGTGTTGATCCCGATCACCTCGCCGTAGACGTTGAGGAGCGGTCCCCCCGAGTTCCCCGGGTTGATGGAGGCATCGGTCTGGATGAAGTTCTCGTAGGTCTCGATCCCCATGTTGGAGCGGCCGGTGGCGGAGATCACCCCCACCGTCAGGGTCCGGTCGAGGCCGAAGGGGTTGCCGATGGCGATGGCCCACTGTCCCACCTGGAGCTTGTCGGAATCGCCGAGGACCGCCGCTGGGAGACTCTCCCGGGCGCCGATCTTGATGACCGCGATGTCGGTCTTCGGGTCGCTCCCGATGACCCGCGCCTCGTAGACGCTCTCGTTGGAGAGCTTCACCTGGATGCTTTCGGCGTCGCGCACCACGTGATCGTTGGTGACGATCAGGCCATCCTTGTTGATGATGAAGCCGGAGCCGAGGCTCCGGTCGCGGCGGTAGCGGGGACGGTTGCCGAAGAACTCGTCAAAGAAGGGGGAGAACTCGAAGAGGGGCTGTTCGATCTTCTTCCTGCTGATGGTGGAGATGTTCACCACCGCCGGATTGACCTTCTTCGCCACCTCGACGAAGGCCTGCTGGGAGGCGAGGATATCCTTCGGGACCTCCTTCACCGGGGCCTCGGTGCGTCCCGATTCGTAGAAGAGCTTTTCTTCCTTTTTCTTGCAGGCGGTGACCGAGCTCAGGAGAACGAGCCCGATGAGGAGCATGCGGCGGAAGTTCATCGAAAAAAGCCTCTGGTGGACTCTCGTAAGGATATAAACCGTTGAAAGGGTAGCGAAAAAGCCCTGCGATGTCAACGTTCTTTCCGGGCCGGCACCGATGGGGTCAAGCGCCGGAGAAACCGCCGGTTCGGGCACACAATATGCTCTTGACGCCCCCGGCGCGATTGCCCTATAAGGAGCAGAGCAGATATGAGGAGGCCCCCGTGGAAGACATCAAATCCCAGATCAAGGAACTGCGTCTCGGCGAAAAGATCCGCAAGCTCCGCCAGGAGCGCCGGCTGACCCTCCAGGAACTTTCGGAGCTCTCCGGTCTCTCCAAACCGCTCCTTTCCCAGATCGAGAACGACCAGGTCACCCCTCCCATCGCCACGCTCCTCAAGATCTCCAAAGGGCTCAAGGTCGGCATCCACTTCTTCTTTGAAGAGGAGGAAGATCAGCAGAAGTTCGTGCTCACGCGGGCCGTCGAGCAGGCAACAAGCAGGCGCCGCACCGGCAACGACGCCCCCCACGGCTATGTCTACCGCTCCCTTGCCCCCGGCATCCGGCACAAGCCGATGGAGCCGTTTCTGGTGGAATTCGAACTGCGGGAGTGGGAAGACGGCTTCTTCTACAAGCACGACGGCTTCGAGTTCATCTACCTGCTGGAAGGGGAGCTGGAGTTCCACTACGGAAGCGAGACGATGCGGCTGCTGCCGGGAGACAGCATCTACTACGATTCGTCGGAACCCCACGGGTACGTCTCGGTGGGCGGCGGGAAGGCGATGGCGGTGGCAGTCCTCTATTCCCGGGACTGACCCCCCGCTTCTTCCTTTTGCTGGCGGAGGAGGCGGGTAAACTCGGCCAGGATCTCCTTTCTCTTTGCGTCGATGTTGATGAACTTGAGCCCCATCCCCCCTTCGGGCTCGAGGCAGCTCCAGACTACCTCGGCCTCCAGGGTCACGGCAGTAGCGGAATGGGGGGTGAAGAACTGGAGGGTTGCCACCTGCCCCACGGGAAAAGGATCCTCGGTGACGACCGATACCCCCTTCTCGGAGATATCGAACGTATAGACGCACGACGAGCCGCCGAGTTCCACGAGCCAGCACCCTATCTGCACCGGCATCCGCCGGCACGTGCGCGCGTCCACTCTCCCTCTCCTACATCGGTACTTCTTCGCAGTCGGCAGGGTCCCAGCTGTCGAGCTGGCCGTTTTCCAGCTGCACCTGGATCGTTTCCCCCGCCTCGGTGCAGCCGAAGGTCAACCCGATCTCGCCGGTCTTCATATTCCTGAGCTTCACCCGCTCTTCCTTGCGCTCGGTCCGCTGACAGACCTGCACGTGTTCGGATTCCTTCATGATGTTTTCCTCCCCGAGGGAATTGTTCGTCTCTACTGCTATCGTAGCATGCGGACCTCTCTTTGCAACCGGCGGGCTCCGCACCCTCCCTCAGATCTCCTCCCCCTGCGGCCCCTCCCCCCGGATCACCCTGACAGCCCGGCTTCCTTCCCCCAGTTTCCGGCAGATACGGGCGAGAAAACGGATCGTGACCACTTTGTGGATGGCTGCCTGGGTAAAGCGGTAGAGGATCTTCCTGAGGCGCGAGGGGGAAGGGGTGCCGAGGAGGCGGGGCGAGTAGTCGCCGAGGCGAATGGTAAGCCGCACCTCCTCCCGCTCCGGCGTCACGGCGAAGGCGAGCTCTCCCCGACGGGAGGGGCCGGGCTGGACGAGCACCCCACCGCAGATGGCGAGGGAGAGGGATTCCTCCCCCGCTTCCCGGAGCCGGCGGGGGGCGGTGAAGCTGAGCAGGCTTTTTCCGGTGCCGGCCAGGCGGAACTCGATGCCGTCATCCGTCCGGCAGGGGCGGACCAGGGTGAGGGTGAAGCTCCTGATCCAGGCCAGATAGCGGTCGAGGAACCAGTCGGGGGTGACTCCCGCCGCAAGGCTTCGGGGGAGTGTCGTCCACTGGACGGAGAAGACCGACGAGTCCTCGAGAAGGACCTGCCGGCAGGCGATTTCCAGGGGGGGTGCGGCGTCGTTGCGGGGCATCGGGACCTCCGCCGGGAACGATACCACAACCCGGCACCTCCTGTCTCTTCTTCCCGTGCCCCCCTTGCCTTCGGGCCAGAGTGTGTACAATTGTTACGAACGGTTGCGCCAAGATCGCCCTTGCGCAAGGGACGGAGAGCGTCTACAATTAACCCCGCTTCACGTCGTCACCCGACTCTGCCCGATAATCCGATCATCACGACAATACAAAGGAGGAGCGTATGAAAAAGATTGGTGTCGTTCTTTCCGGCTGCGGCGTCTTCGACGGCAGCGAGATCCACGAGGCGGTCCTGACCCTGCTCGCCATCGACCGCAGCGGAGCCGAGGCCATCTGCATGGCCCCCGACATCGAATTCCGGGAGGTGAATCATCTCTCTTCCCGGGAGACCGGCGCGACGCGCAATGTCCTGGTGGAGTCGGCCCGGATCGCCCGGGGGAAAATCCGCAACATCAGGGAGGTCACGGCGGCCGAACTCGACGCCGTCATCTTCCCCGGCGGCTTCGGCGCGGCCAAGAATCTCTGCTCCTTCGCCGAAAAGGGGGCCGCCGCCACCATCCATCCGGAGGTGGCCCGCCTGCTGCGCGAGATGGCCACGGCGAAGAAACCGATCGGTGCCATCTGCATCGCCCCGGCCCTCATCGCCGCCACCCTCGGCCGCGACTTCAGGCCGAAGGTGACCATCGGCACCGACGCCGGCACCGCCGCCGCCATCGCCGAGACGGGGAGCGAGCATATCTCCTGCCCCGTCACCGAGTTCGTCGTCGACCGGGAAAACAGGATCGTCACCACCCCCGCCTACATGCTCGCCAACCGGATCTCGGAGGCGGCCGAAGGGATCGAGAAGGCGGTGAAGGCCGTCATCGGGATGGCGTAACCACCCACATCCAGACCAAGGAGGGAATCTGCAATGAAGAAAATCGTGTTTCTGGTAAGCCTCATGCTCACGCTTGCCGTCGGGAGCGGAGCGGCCCTGGCGGACAGCATCAAGGGAAGGCTCGGCGTCACGGGGCGCATCGGCTTCCTGCTCCCCGCCGACAGTGACTTTGAGAACTTCAAGCTGGAGAGCGACGCCGGCTTCCTCGGCGGCGGCGGCTTCATCTACGGCATCACCGACAACCTTGCCGCCGAGATCGACGTGACCCGCACCGAGTTCGGAGTGAATCTGGTCGACGGTCGTGGTCAGGGGGACTTCGGGATCACCAACATCTCCCTCGGGGTCCAGTACCGGTTCCTGATCCCCCAGCCGAAGCTCGTCCCGTACGCAGGGGGGGGTCTTGACATCCTCGTGAGCGACTACAAGCGCCCCAGCGGCGTCAATGCCAACGTCGACACCGTCGTCGGGGTCCACCTCAGCGGCGGGATCGACTACTTCTTCATGAAGCAGCTCGCCCTGAACGCGGAGGTGAAGGGGATCATCGCCCCGGAAGCCGACATCCATACCCCCAACGAGGGGAGCGGCAACTTCGACCCGAGCGGCATCGCCGGCACGGTCGGCATCCGCTTCTTCTTCAACTGACGAACCGGCACGGGCGTCCCTCCGGTGGGGCGCCCGTGCCCCCCGCCCCCCCCTCCCCTTCGCATTGCTTCAAAACGATTCGCATCTGTGCAAACTTCAGCCACAGCCGCGCCAGGCGCCGTTCAAGGCGAAGTTAACATGGCCCAAAAAATTTTTTCTTGACCGAAACGCATCGGATACAAAGTGTAGTAAAATTATATACACGGGCCGGCAACGCCCTAGAGAGCTGAAACCGTTTCAATAATTCCGTGCTCCACTCCTTCGGAAAGCTCTGGCACGCTTTGTGTAAAAATCACAACGACGACCAGGTGAATGGAGCAGGAGCAGAGCGTACTGTCTCTCGGGGCAGATCACCCTGGTGCGGGACCGTCTCTTTCTGGTGCAGTTCCTTCGCCAGTGGGACAGATTGACACAGAGGGGTGGGCTATGAACACGACAGTCATCGACGAGGCCATTGACAAGTACGTTCACGAACGGATGGAAAAGGGGCGCAAGTCTGCGGCGGAGCGCTTTCTCTCCTACGCC
>JAJZUC010000015.1 GCA_021847245.1 Deltaproteobacteria bacterium
TGGACCTCCTCGGAGAAGATGAAGCGGGGGATTCCCGGCAGCTCCGCGATCAGCGCGATGTGGGAGGTGAAGATGGTGTGCAGCTTTTCAAGGGGAGAGCGGCTCCCGGCCGCGATGGCGGCCGCCTTCCCCATGACCTCGGAACCGATGAAATCCGCCAGGGCCGTGAGGATCTCCTGCTTCCCGCCGAAATGCCGGTAGATGTTCGCCTCGCTCATCCCTGCCACCTCGGCGATGGCGGCGATGGTCAGGGCGCTTGCCCCGCGGGTGCCGATGACCTTGAGGGCCGCCTGAACGATCTCTTCCTTGCGTATGCGGGTGCTTTTCTTGGGTAGCATGGCGATCCTTATGCGAATATGTATTCACATAATAAAGCGCCAGCACGAAGAAGTCAACCCCGAAGAAACTCCATCGGGTCGGACGTGGCGGGCACCGTCCTCCAGGGCCGCCATTTCTCAGTGCCGGTGCCGGTGGTGGATGTCCGGCCAGTGCACATGGGTGTGGACGAGCGCCTCATGGACATGGAAGTGCGCATGGGCCCCCTCCGGCTCCCCTTCGTCGTCGTGTGGATGCCGGTGGTGCTCGTCGTGGAGGTGCGGGTGGTTGTGGGCGAGCTCTTCGTGCTCGTGGTGATGGGCATGCTCTTCCCGGAAGAGAAAAAGCACACCGGCGAGCATCAGCCCCGCGGCGAGCCAGAATTCCCCCGAAGCCTTTTCTCCCAGCAGCGTCACGGAGAGGAGCGTTCCGACGAACGGCCCCGAGGCGAACCAGGTGGCGGTGCGGGCCGAACCGATCAGCCGCAGCGCCTGGATGAAGAGGACGAGGCTTACGCCGTAGGAAAGGGCGCCGATGACGAGGGTGGCGCCCGTCTGGAACAAGGTCACCGTTCCGGAGGGAAGGAAAGTTCCGACGAGGATGTTGAACGCTCCCGCGCTAAGCCCCTTCACCGCGGCCAGAACCGTCGCTG
Source organism: Deltaproteobacteria bacterium (assembly GCA_021847245.1). Taxonomy (GTDB): domain Bacteria; phylum Desulfobacterota; class Desulfuromonadia; order Geobacterales; family Geobacteraceae; genus Geobacter. The sequence goes on from JAJZUC010000015.1 coordinate 968, forward strand.
GGAGCTCTTCCAGTTCCCGCGTCAGGTTGTTGTCGATTCCCCATAAAAGGCAGGCCGCCAGAACCGCCAGCCCCGGCACCGAAAAGGAGAGTGCCGAAGCGTCCCGGACCACGAGAACCACCGCGCCGGCCACCACCAGGAACTTGCCTCCCCAGACCCTCAGTCCCACGTGCTCATGGAAGACAAAGGCGGCGAGAAGGGTCGTGGCGACCGCCTCGAAGTTGAGCAGAAGCGACGTCTCCCCGGCGGTGCCGTATTTGATGCCGTAGGCGAGGAAAAGGGGGGCCACTATCCCGCCGGAGAGGATGGCCCCACCCAGGAAGGCGAGCTGGCGGGGGGAGAGGTCCCGCAGGGGCGCAAAAAACGGCTGCCGCCGCAGAAGAAGAAAGAGCGACAGCCCCATCCCCGATCCGAGGTAGAGAAGCCCCGCCAGGGAGGCGGCTGGCATCTCTCCCGCCACGGCCTTGCACGCCACCGGCGAGACACCGAACAGGACGGCCGAAAGGAGTGCGGTAATGTTTCCCGAAGCGTTCATGGGACCATGGTAGCAAACTTTTTCCGCCAAGGCACGCGGAGAGGACTACCCCTCGGCAACGTTCGGACACCTCTTGTTAACAATTATGGGAAAAAGATGGTAATCTTTTCAAAGGAGAGAGCCCGGAGCTTTCACTGGAGATGAAGGAAACACCGAAACGATTCTTTTGAAGGAGGATAACGATGAAAAAGACGACAATCCTGGTGGCGTGTGGTTTTCTGCTGCTCCATGGAGGTGCTTTCGCCCATGAGGGCGAGAAGCACGGAAAGAAACACCAGGACGCCCGGATGGAGAGGTTGCACAGGATGATGCCCCTTTATGCCCAGCTCCAGGCGAAGATCAACGGCGCTCTGGAGAAGGGGGATGCCGTGACGGCGGAGGCAGAGGCGGAAAAGATGCTGGCGACCATTCCCGATCTGAAGAACGCGAAACCGCACAAAAGCCTGAAGGATATCGGCACGTTCAGGAAAATTGCCGATGCCTTCGGCGCGGAAGTGACGGCAACGGCGGCCATGGCGAAAAAAGGTGATATTGCCGGCGCCAGGAGCGCCTTCAAAAAGGCCGAAGCGAAGTGCAACGAGTGCCACGCCAAATTTCGGGACTAGTACCAAGTAACACTTATATTTTCGGCTCAACGCGCCCCCCTCCCGACCTCCCCCCCGCTTGGGGGAGGAGCTTTTCTCCCTCCCCAGGAAGGGGAGGGATGGGGAGGGGGAAGGTGCAGAGTACTAGGGCGGGAGGACATGTCATGGCGGAGACCGAGCAACTGTCGGAGAAGATTCGCAGGCGCCTCGACAGGCACCGGGACGAACTGGCGGAGAGGCAGAAACAGATCGACAGCACGATGAAAGAGATGCTGGACCAGCGTGAACGGTTTGCCGCTGCCGCCCACCACCTCCAGGAATTCGTAGTCCATCCCCGGCTGGTGGAGTTGTCGTGCCAGTTCGACAATGCGGCCGTTTCCGACCGGCATTCCGGTACCGATTTCCACTGTGCCTGCGACTTTGCCCATACACCGCGGTTTCCCGCCACGGTCACCCTTGACATCGGCCTGTTTCCAAGGGAGACGAACGGGGGGGTGACGGTCCGCTACGATCTCGCAATACTTCCCGCCCTGATGGAGTACAAACGGAACGACGAAATGGGTTTCCCGCTCGCTGGGAGCGATGAAGCGGTCGGCCGGTGGGTGGAAGAAAAGATTCTCGAATTTGTCGATACCTACCTGAGGTTGGAGACCCATCCCGTTTACCAGAAAGACCATACCGTCGTGGACCTCGTCTGCGGCATGCCGATTTCGGCGACCGCCGCTCCGGGGAGGATCGAGCGGCACGGCCGTACGCTCTATTTCTGCTCGGAACATTGCAGGGATGCGTACCTGAAGGAGCATGGCGAGTAGGGTGCTGTGAAGGAAGGGCGACGGGAGGCGCGCGCCCCCTTCGCCCGGGTGTCACGGAAAACGCGTGTTGACACGGCCGCGGCAAACAACATATACTCACCCCGACTTTAAGAGACCTGTCGCGATGAGATACTTTCCTCCGCAAAGATTTGTTGCACTCATTCTCCTTCTGGTGATAACCACGGTCTCCGCTTCCGGGTTTTGCCGGGAAGCCGACGTCCGTACCTTGGTGCAAAAAGCCGACGGTTGTTCCCTTAAGGCAGAGCCGGGCAAAGAGTGCCCCGCTTGCCCCGACGAAAGCGGTTCCACGACCGGGGGGTGCGATTCCTGTCTTTCCTGCCCATGTCACGCGCCGTTGACCGCCCAATTCACCCATCCCGCCTATTCGCCCGTCGTCGCCAGCATTGCCACATTCGAACGCCTCAAGTACCTCCCCGAAGTCTATCTACCCAAGTTCATCCCTCCGCATATCCTTGCCTGAAAAGCTGCAAATGCGTGCTTCATCCTGAAGCCTGAAGGTATTGGTGCGTCTTGCCGCACCGTTCCTTCTCACTGCAGCGTCAATCGCATCTCTGCATCACGAATACACCCGACAAGGAGGTATCAGCCTTGATACGAGCTTTTTCCGTATCGGGAACGGTCTTTCTGTTCCTGCTATGTTGCAGTTTAACCACCGCAATCCCTGCTATCGCCGCGGAAAGGATATTCAACCTTCAGCAGGCCGTGGAGTTCGCCCTGCAAAACAACGGCGACCTGAAGGCCCTGCGGGAGGAAAGGGGGGTGCGCGAGGCCGGCAAGATCAGGGCCGGTCTCTACCCCAACCCGGTCCTGGATCTGGACGGAACGACCGGGGAGCTCTCCGGCAGCTCCTCGGAAAACCGTCTCTCCATCGGCATTTCCCAGGAGTTTCTGACCATGGGGAAGAGAGGGAAGCGCCAATTGGTGGCCGAGAAGGAACTTGAGGGATTCGACCGGCAGATCGACAACTCCGGCCGGCTCCTCAAGGAGGAGGTGAAGACCACCTTTTACGACCTGTTGCTGGCGGAGAAGAGGGTGGAGCTGGCGGAGCGCTCCATTGCCCTCAACAACCAGCTCCTGGAGGTGACGAAACAGCGTCTTGCGGCGGGGGATATCCCGGAGCTGGAGGTGAACCTGGCCCGGGTGGAGGTGGCACGGAGCGAGGGGCGGAAAATAGAGGCGGAGCGCGAACTGTTCCCGGCAAAGGCGAGGCTCATTGCCCTGTTGGGGCTATCTCCCGGCGAAGCGGCGAGCTTCAGCGGTTCGCTGGAAGGGAAACCGTTCACAAAGAGCCTGGAGAAGCTGAAGGGGGTGGCTTCGCTGAAGCGGCCCGACCTTGGGGCGCTTGCAGCCGAAAGGGCAAAAAGCGACGCTGAAATCGCCCTGGCGCGGGCCGAGAGGATTCCCAACGTCACCGCGGGGCTCGGCTACCAGCGGGAGAATACGGCTATCCCCGTCGCCGGAATCGAAGCAAAGGACCGGGACAACCTCATTGGCCTGAAGCTCTCCGTTCCCATTCCGCTCTTCGACCGCAACCAGGCCGGAATCAGGGAGGCGCGGGCGCGGAAGGGAAGCGCGGAGAACCGTTACCTCTTTGCCCGAAAAGTCGTTGACCGGGAGGTGGAGGCGGCCTACTCCCGGCTGACCACGGCGGAGAAGGCCCTGGCGATCTATGGGAAGGAGATCATCCCCCAGTTGGAGGAGAACCTGAAGCTGGTGCAGGAGGCGTACCGCCTCGGCGAGGTGGGGATTCTCACGGTCATCGAGGAGCAGAAGAAGTTCTTCGAGGTGAACGACGGCTATCTTGCGGCCCTCTACAACCACCAGACGGCGCTGGTAAAGCTGGAGGCGGCGGTTGGGGCGGCATTGGAATAGAAATTGGCCTGTGCAGGGGAATTCATGAATTGCCCCTGCGAAGAAAATTATTCGGAGGTAGCAGTGAAAAGAAAAGGAACCGTCATAGGAATTATAATCGCCCTCCTTCTGGGAGGGGCGTTCGTTTACCGGTTTACCCACCTCACAACGGGGAAAGGGGAAGAGCATGCCGAAAAAACGGAAGCCGGCGAGCCGAAAGGGAAAGACGAAGGTAAGGAAGAAAAACAGGGAGCGCAAGAGAAAACCGCGACCGTGAAGATGGACCCCGAGGTCCAGAAGAGGAGCGGGGTGGTCGTCGACGTGGTGCGGAAGAAGAGCCTCGGCGGGGTGATCGCCGCCACCGGGAAGGTGGAGGTGAACGCCGACCGGATCGCCCACGTCACTCCCCGCATATCCGGCAAGATCGTAGCGGTCGGGGCTTCCCTCGGCGACAACGTCGGCGCCGGGCAGGTGCTGGCCCGACTCGACAGCGTGGAGCTCGGCGAGGCCCTGAGCAGGTATCACCAGGCCAAAACCAGGCTCGCCCTGGCCAAGAACAACATGGACAGGGTCAAGACCCTGGTCGAAAAGAAGATCGCGGCCCGCAAGGACATCCTCCAGGCCGAGACCGACTACCAGACTGCCCTCACCGAACTGCACACCGATGAAGAGCGGCTTCTCCTCTACGGCCTCGCCAGGAGAGACCTTGCCGCCCTGGAAGGGAAGCGGATCCTCCTCCCGGTCCGCTCCCCCATCGGCGGGATAGTGACCGAGAAGCACGCCATCGTGGGAGAGCTTGCCGACCCATCCAAGAGCCTCTACACGGTTGCCGACCTCTCCACCGTCTGGGTGATGGTCGATATCAACGAGAAGGACCTGGCCAAGGTCAGTAAGGGCCAGGCGGCCGTGGTAACGGTCGGGGCCTTCCCGGAGACGAAATTCAAGGGAAGAGTTGCCCTTATTGCCGACCTGGTGGATGAGGCGACTCGCACTGTGAAGGCGCGGGTGGAGGTGCAGAACCCCGGCCGGCGGCTTAAGCCGGAGATGTTCGCTACCGTGGAGCTGACCCTTCCGGCAACCGGCCCGGGAGTCGTGGCGGTTCCGGAGGAGGCGGTCCAGGAACTGGAAGGGAAAAAAATCATCTTCGTTACCGAAGACGGCAAGGAATTTACCCCCCGCGAAGTGCAGCTCGGCATCGCCTCCGGCGGCCTGGTGGAGGTGACCAGTGGACTGAAGGAGGGAGAACGGTACGCGGTCAAGGGGAGCTTCCTCCTCAAGTCGGAGCTGAAAAAAGGCGAACTGGGGGAGGAGTAATCGATGATCGACAAGATATTGCAGTTTGCCCTGAAACAGCGGCTCCTGGTCCTGATCGCCACCGTGATCCTGATCGGGGCCGGGACCTGGGCCATGCGGCAGTTGCCGGTGGACGCCTTTCCCGACGTGACCAACGTCCAGGTGCAGATCCTCACCCAGGCGGGAGGGATGGCCCCCACCGAGGTGGAGAAGCTGATCACCTTCCCCATCGAGACCACCATGGGGGGACTTCCGAAGCTCCGGGAGGTCCGCTCCCTCTCCAAGATCGGGCTCTCGGTTGTAACGGTCATCTTTGAGGACGGGGTCGATACCTACTTCGCCCGGCAGCAGGTCTTCGAAAGGCTCCAGCAGGCACGGGACCGTCTGCCCAAGGGAATCGAGCCGCAGATGGGACCGATCACCACCGGCCTGGGGGAGATCTACCAGTACCTTCTGGAAGGAAAAGGGCGCGACGTCAGGGAGCTCAGGGCGTTGCAGGACTGGGTGGTCCGGCCGATCCTCCGCACGGTCCCCGGCGTCACCGACGTCAACTCCTTCGGCGGCCAGGTGAAGCAGTACCAGGTCCTGATCGATCCGGGAAAGCTCAAGAGCCTGGGGCTCACCATCCGTGACGTGATGGAGGCGGTTGAAAAGAACAACGCGACGGTCGGCGCCGGTTACATCGAGCACCGGGAAGAGCAGTACATGGTGCGGGGGCTGGGTCTGGCCAGGGGGGTCGACGACCTGAAGCGGATCGTGGTGACAAGCCGCGGCGGGACCCCCATCCACCTGGATGACGTGGCCCTGATAGAAATCGGCAACGAGCCGCGCCAGGGGGCCACCACCTACGACGGCAAGGGTGAGGGGGTGGCCGGGATCGTCATGATGCTGAAAGGGGCCTCCAGCAAGGAGGTGGTCGCCGGCGTGAAGGAGAAGGTGAAAACCATCCAGAAAGCCCTGCCGGAAGGGGTGAAGCTCGTCCCCTACTACGACCGGACCGACCTGGTGCAGAAGACCATAAAAACAGTGCGCAACAACCTGCTGGAGGGAAGCTTCCTGGTTATCGCCGTCCTCTTCTATTTCCTCGGGAATATCCGCGGCGCAATGATCGTCGCCCTCACCATCCCGCTCTCCATGCTCTTCTCCTTTCTGGGGATGCACTGGCTGGGGCTTTCCGCCAACCTCATGACCCTGGGGGCCATCGACTTCGGCATGATCGTGGACGGGAGCGTGGTGATGGTGGAGAACACGGTGCGCCACCTGTCGGAGCGGAAAAAGGATGAGGGCCTGCTCCACACCATCTTCCTCTCGGCCCGGGAGGTGGCCCGCCCGATCCTCTTCGGGGTCTTCATCATCATCATCGTCTACCTCCCCATCGTGACCCTGACCGACATGGAGGGGAAGATGTTCTCCCCCATGGCCTTCACCGTCGGCTTTGCCCTCCTGGGCTCCCTCATCCTCACCATGACCCTGGTCCCCACCCTCTGCTCGTTCCTGCTGCGGGGGAAGGTGGAGGAGAAGGACCCGAAGCTCCTGGTGAAGATCCGGGAGGCGTACCTGCCGTTTCTCAAACAGAGCCTGACCAACCCCAAAAAGGTCCTGGTCATCACCGGTTCTGCGTTCGCCCTTTCCCTTGCCCTCGTTCCGTTCCTCGGCAGTGAGTTTCTCCCCACCCTGGACGAGGGGAGCATCACCGTCCAGTCGTTCCGCCTCCCCTCGGTCTCGGTGACTGATACGGTCAGGACCGCGGTGGACGTGGAAAAGGCGCTCCTCTCCTTTCCCGAGGTGGAAAAGGTGGTCTCCCGGGCGGGACGGGCGGAGATCGCCTCCGACCCGATGGGGATCGACATCTCCGACATCTTCGTCAGTCTCAAGCCCCGCTCGGAATGGAAGTCGGCGAAGGACAAGGAAGAGCTGGTGGAACTGATGCGCAAGCGCCTGGAAAACATCCCCGGGATGTCTTTCTCCTTCAGCCAGCCGATCCAGCTGCGTGTTGACGAGCTGATCTCCGGGGTGAAATCCCAGATCGCCATCAAGCTGTTCGGTGAGGAGATGAACGTCCTCAAGGCAAAGGCGGACGAGATTTCCAAGGTCATCGAAAAGGTCGCCGGAGCCGCGGATGTGGCGGTGGAGAAGGTTTCCGGCCTCGCCTACCTCCAGGTGGATATCGACCGGGAGGCGATCGCCCGTTACGGCATCAACGTCGCCGACATCCAGGACGTGCTTGAGGTGGCGGCCGGCGGGAAGGAGGCATCGGAGCTCTTCGAGGGGCAGAAGCGTTTCTCCATAGCGCTTCGCTTCCCGGCCGACATGAGCAACAGCGTGGAGAAGATGGGGGAGATGCTGATCAGCGCTCCGGGGGGCGAGCGGATACCCCTCAAGCAGCTGGCGCGGGTCTACACGGAAGAGGGACCGGCCCAGATCTCCCGGGAGAACGGCTCGCGCCGCATCGTCGTGGAATGCAACGTGGCCGGGCGTGACATGGGGAGCTTCGTGGCCGACGCCCAGAAGGCCATCGAAGCGCAGGTGAAGCTTCCCCCCGGCTACTATGTCACCTGGGGCGGGCAGTTCGAGAACCAGCAGCGGGCCATGGCCAGGCTCAGCATCATCCTCCCCATCTGCCTGGCGCTCATCTTCATCCTCCTCTTCTCCACCTTCGGGAGCGTGCGGCAGGCGTTCCTCATCATCCTCAACGTCCCCTTCGCCCTGATCGGCGGGATCGTCGCCCTCTTCCTGCGGGGGCTCCCCCTCTCGGTCTCCGGAGCCGTCGGTTTCATCGCCCTCTTCGGGGTGGCAGTCCTGAACGGGATCGTCATGGTCTCCTACTTCAACAAGCTGCGGGAGGAGGGGATGGCATTGGATGAGGCGATCATCAACGGAGCGGGGATAAGGCTTCGGCCGGTTCTCATGACCGCATTCGTCGCCTCCCTCGGCTTCATCCCCATGGCGCTCTCCCACGGCACCGGCGCCGAGGTGCAGCGCCCCCTGGCCACCGTGGTCATCGGCGGGCTCATCACCTCGACGTTGCTGACCCTTGTTGTACTGCCGACCCTCTACCGCTGGTGGGAGGGGAGGGCGCAGATGAAAATCAATCAAAAGGAGATCGCCCAATGAAACAGATAATTGCGTACATCAGACCTGCGGTACTGGAAAGGGTGACCGAAGCATTGAGGGCTATCGACGGCCTGTCCGGCATGAGCGTGATGGAGATAAAGGGGTTCGGACAGGGGAAAGGGGCCTTTTGCAGCGGGGAAAGAGATGAAGAAATAACTTACTTCTGCAAGAAGGTCCGTATCGAGCTGATGACTTCCGACGCCATTGTCCGGGAGGTCGTTGACACGATCCGGGAGAAGGCGTGGACCGGGGAGCGGGGAGAGGGGAAGATCTACGTCCTCGACCTGGTGGAAGCGGTCAGGATAAGGACCAACGAACGGGGTGAGGCGGCGGTATAAGCCGGGAAAGGAGCCTATCGTGAAAATATGGAAATTATTTTTTCTGGTAATGGCCGTGACACTGGTAAACGGTTGCGCGAATAGTTCCGCGCTGATAAGAGCGAGCAGCACAAGCATCCGCACCGACGTCTTCCAGGAATTGGCAAACGGAGAAATTGTTCCACCAGGCCATGCGGACCTGCGCATCGCCTTTTCCCTGAAGACTCACAGGCCCGGCGTCTATTCCGCAAGAGACATCCACGGAACGCCGGATTACAGGTTACTGCTGAACATCGACGGGCAGGCGATCCAGTTGCCGGGCAGTTTGCGTGAGGAAAATATTGAACCGCGGGGTCTGCAAGACCCGGAAGCCGGGGATGGGATCAGATACAGGTTCACCTCCAGGCTGCGCCTCAGGGCAGGGACCCATAGGGTTGTCATCGCCATGCCTGCCGATGACATTGCCGAGGAGCGGGTGATAACCCTGCCGGAAGGAAGCAGCAACAGTCTGGTCCTGGAACCTGTGTACAGGACGGCTCCGGGAAAGCTGCGGCCGGGTCGGGGTCTCTCCGGGGGAACCACCTATTCCGAGGGGTTGAGAGGTTTCAGGATGGTGCTGAACGGCAAGCCGATATAGGCTTGTCCCTGGGGGATCCCTCCTTCTCCCCCGCGTCCTGAGCATGACGTAAAAAGGCTCTTTTCATGTTAGCGCATGCGAAAAGGATCTCATTCGATGACCACGGTAGAGTAGAGAACGGTACAGGGATGATCGAGCTTAACGATAAGGCTCGAAAAATGCGACAGGTTGCTGCTGTTTCGGAATTGCGGGAGTGGATTGGGAAACAGGCGGTCAAAACTGGAGCAGAGGTTGTGGCGGTTTCTGTGAAATCTAGTACCACTTGCCACATCTGTGGAGAGAACGTTCCATATCAGAAAGGCCTCGTGTGGAATTGCAGTTCTTGCGGGCACCCCTGGGACCAGGATGAAAATGCTGCTGCCAACCTGATGCGGGCAGTGCAGTGTGACGGTTATCCTTCTTGAGGCTCCCTTTAACAGCCTGCTCTGCGGCTTAGTAGTAGAGACGACCGGAATCAGACGGATTTTGAAAAAGAGCACAGTGAAAATGTTGTCTGAAGATATCAGGGCAGTCTATTACGGTACGGACGGCGCCAAGTTTCTGCCGGAAGTGCGGACGATCTGCTGGTGCAAGCGGCAGGGTGACTGATGAGGAGAGCCCGCACATGATAAGGACCGAGAAACTTACTCTGGATCTGACGCTCACCCTGCCAGCTATACCGGATGAACGCGACTCGTGCGTACGACGCCTGACCGAGTTGCTTGAGGCCAAAGGACTCGAGAGGGTCCACCTCGTGCGAGAAGATGGCACCGCGCGCCTTTGTCTGCACTACGATCCGGAGCGCTTCACCGTGACCCAGGTTCGCGAGTTGGCGCTAGCCGCGGGTGCGCCCTTCAGCAGGCGTTATTGCCACGAGAACCTGCGTCTCGACGGTATGGACTGCTCGACGTGCGCCGATGTCGTTGAGCACGCGCTCGGGCGTATGGACGGCGTGCTTGAAGCCTCGGTCAGTTACGCCACCGAGCGGTTGCGCCTGGAGTACGACGCCGAACGGACATCGAGCGCTGCCATAGTACAGCGTCTTCGCGCATTGGGATATGCGGTCATCGAGGAAGGACGCGAACCTGGATGGTGGACCAAACATCGCGAGCTGATCCTGAGCCTTGTTGCGGGCGCATTGTTACTCGGCGGCTGGTTGCTCGGTTTTACAGCCGCGCCGACGGTTTTGCCGCTGAGCCTGTTCATTGCCGCCTATGCCACGGGCGGATTCTTCACCTTCCGCGACGCTTGGCAGAGCATACGCGCGGGTCGGTTCGACATCGACACCCTGATGGTCGTCGCTGCCGCAGGCGCCGCTGCTCTCGGCAAGTGGGCCGAAGGTGCGCTGCTGCTGTTCCTGTTCGGCCTGGGTCACGCATTGGAGCGGATTGCCATGGATCGCGCCCGCAAGGCCATCGAAGCGCTGGCCGAGCTCGCCCCCAAGACTGCCCTCGTGCTGCGCGACGGGGCAGAGGTAGAAGTACGGGTGGAGGTCCTGCTGCGCGGAGATCACGTCGTAGTCAAGCCTGGGCAGCGCATCCCCGCTGATGGTGTTTTGGTCTCCGGCAATTCTGCCGTGGACCAGGCGCCGGTCACGGGTGAATCCATGCCTGTAGACAAGCAGCTCGGGGACGTGGTGTACGCAGGCACGGTCAACGGTGAGGGGGCGATCGTCATTGAGGTCACCCGGCTTGCACGCGAAAGTACGCTCGCGCACATGGTCGATCTAGTGACCGAGGCCCAGACCCAGAAGTCCCCGACGCAGCGATTCACCGAGCGCTTCGAGCGGGCGTTCGTGCCGGCGGTCCTGATCGGCACGACACTGCTCATTGCTGTACCGCCGTTGCTTGGTTTTCCTTTCAGCGAGTCCTTCTACCGGGCGATGGCTGCACTGGTGGCGGCCTCGCCGTGCGCGCTGGCAATCGCCTCGCCGGCCGCGGTGCTTGCCGGGGTGGCGCGCGCGGCCCGCGGCGGTGTGCTGATCAAGGGCGGCGCGCCCCTGGAAAGCCTCGGTATGATAACCGCCATCGCTTTCGATAAGACCGGGACGATCACCTGCGGCAAGCCCGCGCTCACCGACGCAGTGGCTTGCGACGGCACCGAGGAGGAGTTGCTGCGCGTTGCCGCCGCCGTGGAGAATCGCAGCGCCCATCCGCTCGCCCGGGCCGTGGTCGAAGCTGCCTACGCACGCGGCCTGCGCTTGCCTGAGACAAGCGAACTGGAGTCGGTCACCGGCCAGGGCTTGCGTGCGACCGTGGAAGGGAAGGTGGTGGAGATCGGTAACCGCCGGCTGTTCGAACCGCAAGCTCTCCCCGAAAATGTTGAGCGCGACCTGCAACGGCTGGAGGCGGAGGGGAAGACTACCATGGTAGTACGCGTCGGCGGGCGCTTCCTCGGGGTACTAGCGCTGGCCGACACGCCGCGCGACAACATGGAACACATTCTCCCGGCACTGCATCGGATTGGCGTGCGCAAGACCATCATGCTCACCGGCGACAACGAGCGGGTGGGGCGCGCAATCGGAGAGCGGGTGGGGTTGGACGAGGTGCGCTCCGAACTCCTGCCGGAAGATAAGGTTAAGGCCGTGAACGAACTGCTGCGGCGCTATCGCATGGTGGCCATGGTCGGTGACGGCGTCAACGACGCCCCTGCTCTGGCCTCCGCAACCGTGGGCATCGCCATGGGCGGAGCAGGTACGGACGTTGCGCTCGAAACCGCCGACGTGGTGCTGATGGCCGATGACCTGGGCCGGCTCCCCTTCGCCGTGGCGCTGTCGCGCGCCGCGAGGCGCGTGATACGTCAGAACCTGTGGGTGTCGCTTGGTGTTGTTGCGATACTCATCCCTGCAACCCTCTCCGGTATCACCGGCATCGGGCCTGCTGTGCTCGTGCATGAAGGTTCTACCGTCATGGTAGTTCTTAACGCCTTACGTCTGCTCGGTTTCGTGGAAGAGCGGCGTTGATGATCGCTTCTGGTCCGACCTTCCGTGTGCCGCGGGGTCATTTCATGGCTTCTGGCTTGATTGGACGGGAGCTTGATATATAAGAGCCTGCTCTGTGGCTTAATAGCGGAGACGACCGGAACCAGGTTGGATTCTGGCAAGAATAGGAAAGCAGAAAATTCGTTGTAGGCCAACCAATAGTTCTGGGACAAGAAGTTGAGTAAACACAAATATAGAGCAATATTCATATTTACTGTTTTCTTGGTCCTGGCTATGCCGGGTGTCTTGCGGGCAAGGTCGATCCTTGTCCCAGCCGAACAGACAATTGTTAACCTGGAAGGGTCTCACGGTCATGTTCCTTGTCATGATTGTCCATGTGACGAGGGACATGAGAAGGGTGAATGTGATTCGACATGTTCGTGCTGTTATAATATTGTTTTGCTCCACAAGTGTATCGCCTCCAACTTTACCCCGATTGCCGCTTCCTTTTCCATTATTGAGCCTTTTTTGGCGTTGCCCCAGGTTTATTTCCCCATCTTCGTGCCACCTCAGAATCACTCTTGACCCCCTAGCAGCCCAATTACTTACGAATCCTCTCATGTTTATAAAACGGCAATGGACCGGCATAGCAGGCAGCATCATGCTGCCCCTCAGTCATCAACAATTAAGGAGCTTAATCGTGACAACCGATCAACGTAGATTATCTCAGTTTCTGTGGGACTTTCTCTGCTCTCTTAAACTGACCATGTTTCTGCTTATCACCCTCGCGGCCACATCCATCATCGGGACGGTGGTTCCGCAAGGGTCGCCTCCTCCGGAGTACCTGCAGTCCATTAGTGAAACCAAGCTGAAGCTTTACCAGGCTCTCGGATTTTTCGACATGTACCACTCGTGGTGGTTCATGCTGCTGCTTGCCCTGCTTTCTCTGAATCTGGTTGCCTGCTCCATCAAGCGGCTTCCACACATCTGGAAGACGATCACCCGTCCGATGGTGGTCATGGACGCCGGCCTGGAAAAAACGCTGTCAAACCTCACAACCATCAAGACACAGGAAGACGCGGGCACACTCAGGGACCGGGTCGCGGCTGTCCTGAAGGCGGAATTCGCCAAGCCGGCAATCACCGAAGCCGACGGCGCGTTCCATCTGTTCGCCCAGAAAACGCCCTGGTGTCGGCTGGCCGTGTATGCCGTTCACCTGAGTGTGGTCATCATCTTCATCGGCGCGATAATCGGGTCTCTCTTCGGTTATAAGGGGTACGTCAACATCCTGGAAGGAGAGAGTGTCGACAAGGTTATCTCCCGCTCTGACAGGGAGATCGATCTTGGTTTCGCCGTGCGCTGCGAAAACTTCAGTGTCGCCTATTACGATACAGGCGCTCCGAAGGAGTTCAAGAGCATCCTTACCGTGCTTGAGAACGGCCGGCCTGTTGACGGCTACAACCGCGTGCCGATCATTGTCAATAATCCGTTGACTTACAAGGGGATCACCTTTTACCAGTCCAGTTACGGCAAGGCCGGCGAGTATCAATTCACGGTCAGCGATATCAACGGAGGAAATCCGGTTTTACTGACTGTCGGCAGCAACTCGTCCGCCAGATTGCCGGACGGCAGCGAGATGCATGTCCTTGAAACGACCCCCGACATCGCCACTTATGCGCAGGGGCTCTCTGGCCCGGCGGCGCGGGTCGAGACCCACACGCCATCGGGGAAGACGGAGTCGTTCATCGTTTATGCGAACCATCCGGAGCTTAATGTGCAGCATGCCCGGCACAGTGGCGGACCACTGATTCATTACAGGGGGGGCGAAGAGAGGATGTACACCGGCCTGCAGGTGGCAAAGGACCCCGGAGTCTGGGTGGTCTGGCTCGGCTGTCTTCTTATGGTGGCGGGTATTTACGCGGCGTTCTTCATGTCTCACCGGCGGATCTGGGTGCGGATCAAAGATGGGACCGTGACCGTTGGCGGCAACAGCAGCAAGAACCAGGGCGGCTTCCGATCATTCATGGAGCGGCTGGTGACAAAGATCAAGGACCAACTTGCCATGGAGGAAAAATAATGACCAGTTCGCTTCTTTTCAACATAACAACCTTCTTCTATCTCATGTCCATGCTGGCGTTCTTCGCTTTCATCGCCACCCGTGTCAAGGCGCTCGGTGTGGCGGGCAGCGCCATTGCTCTTGGCGGACTGGTTCTGCAAACAATCGCCATCGGCCTTCGCTGGAAGGAGTCCTACGCCCTTGGCGTCGGCCATGCCCCGCTCTCGAACCTCTATGAGTCGGTCGTCTTCTTCTCCTGGACGATTGTCCTCATCTATGCCCTGCTCGACCTGAAATACAGGTACCGGGTCATCGGCGCATTCGTCATGCCGTTCGCCCTGATGGGAATGGCCTGGGCGCAACTGGGCCTGCACAGCGGCATAGAGCCGCTGGTGCCGGCGCTGCAGAGCAACTGGCTCCTCTACCACGTCATCACCTGCTTTTTGGGGTACGCCACCTTCGCCGTGGCATGCGGCATCTCCGTCATGTACCTGATACGGGAGAATCATGAGCGGGCGACATCCGCCAGTGACCGGAGTATTGTCGCCACATTTCCGTCAACCAGGGTTCTCGATGATCTGAACTACAAAGCGATCATGATAGGCTTTCCCCTGCTGACGCTGGGTATCGTTACCGGCGCCGCCTGGGCAAATTACGCATGGGGGACTTACTGGAGCTGGGACCCGAAGGAAACCTGGTCGTTGATCGTCTGGTTCATTTATGCGGCTTTCCTTCACGCCCGGATTACCCGAGGGTGGGCAGGGGGACGGGCGGCTTGGCTGTCCATCGTCGGCTTTGTCGCCACCATCTTCTGTTATCTCGGTGTCAATCTGCTTCTGTCCGGGCTTCACAGTTACGGAGGATAGGTAATGCACGAGGCTCATCCCGGAAGGGTGGAGGATACCCATGAATAAGCAATCTGTGATTGTCGAGCTTATCATAAAGGGAATGGACTGCGCCGACTGCGCCCGGCACGTCAAGGCAACCATTGAAGCGGTTCCAGGGGTGATTGGGGCCATTGTCCTTCTCGCCTCGCAGAAGGCCGTTGTCAGGCTTGACCCGACAAAAGCCGCTCCGGCAGATATACACAAGGCCGTGGAAGGGGCGGGGTACTCGGTTGTTACGTCGGAAACGGAGCATGCGACTCTCCCACCCCTCTTCGGCCAATTCACCCGCCGTATCCTGACCCTGTTCGGGGTCGTGTTCGGCGCCGTCCTCTTCATTGTTGTCATAGGAGAGTGGCTCGGGCTCTTGGAAGCTGTTACAAAGCGGGTGCCGTGGCCCGTCTGGCTGGCCGTTGTCATTATCGGCGGCTGGCCGGTTCTTGCCGAAGTGGCCAAGGCTGCGGTCAGAAGGAAAATAACATCCCACACCCTGATGACCGTCGGCATGCTGGCCGCGATGGCCGTGGGGGAGTGGGCCGCTGCCGTGATCGTCGTTTTCTTCATGCGGGTGGGTGAGTACGTGGAGAGCTTCACCGCGGAGCAGGCCCGCCGTGCGGTAATGGACCTGACCGCAATGGCTCCACAAAAGGCGCGGGTGGTGCGGGATGGCGCCGAGGTTGAAGTCCCTGCCTCAGAGGTGAAGGTCGGCGAAACGGTAATCGTCCGACCGGGCGAGAAGATACCGGTGGACGGAGAGGTGACGGACGGACAGGCGACGGTTGACCAGGCGACCATAACCGGCGAGTCGATGCCGGTGGAGGCGGGACCGGGCGCCAAGGTTTTCGCCGCTACCATCGCCCGCCTGGGGAGTCTCCGCGTCCGTGCCCTCAAGGTGGGGGAGGACACCACTTTTGGCCGGGTAGTGAAGCTCGTGGAGGAGGCGGAGGCCAACCGCGGCGACGTGCAGCGCTATGCCGACAGGTTTTCCGGCTACTACTTACCCGTTGTCATGGCAGTCGCACTTCTCACGTACCTTTTCAGCCGCAATCCCTTGGCAACCGCGGCGGTGCTGGTGGTGGTCTGTTCCTGCTCGTTCGCGCTGGCCACTCCTCTCGCCATGATCGCTTCCATTGGCGCCGGGGCGCGGCGCGGTCTCCTCATCAAGGGAGGGAAATACCTGGAGACGCTTAACCGTGCCGATGTGCTGCTGCTCGATAAGACCGGGACCCTGACCTTCGGCCGCCCCCGGATAACGGATGTGGTCACACTGGGTGCGCTCTCCGAAGAGGAGGTGCTCACCCTGGCCGCCTCAGCGGAGCGCTATTCGGAGCACCCGCTGGCAGAGGCAGTCCGCTGCAAGTCGAGGGAGTTGAACTTGGCTCTCCTTGAACCCGAGCGGTTCGAGGCGATTCCCGGCCAGGGTGTCAGGGCGCGGGTGGGTGGGATAGGCGTGGAAGTGGGGAGCTGCCGTATCGTCCCTGATGCCGCTTCGATTCCCGCTGTGGCGGAACTGGAGTCCCAAGGTAAAACCCTTCTCTTTGTCCTCTCAGACGGAGAGCCTGTCGGGGTACTGGCTGCCGCGGACACCCTGCGGCCCGAGGTCCCGCAGGCACTTGCGGAAACCGGAAAACTCGGGATCCGGAGGATCGAACTCCTCACAGGGGATAGCGAGCTGGTTGCTGCCCCCCTTGCGGAGAGCCTAGGCATAAATTGCCGCGCTGGGCTCCTCCCGGAGGACAAGATAGCCGTGGTGAAGGAGTATCAGGCAAAAGGACACACAGTCATCATGGTGGGAGACGGGGTGAACGACGCCCCAGCCCTGGCTCAGGCCGACGTGGGGATTGCCATGGGGGCGGCCGGGAGCGATGTCTCCATCGAGGCGGCCCATATTGCATTGATGCGGGAGGATTGGAGCCTCGTTCCTGAACTTCTTGCCATCGCACGGCGGACGATGGGCGTGGTCAGAATGAACCTTGTTTTTACGGCCTGTTACAACATTGCCGGGTTGTCGCTGGCCTCTCTTGGCCTGCTTCCGATCACTCTGGCCGCCGCGCTCCAGTCATTGCCCGATCTCGGCATCCTTGCCAACTCGTCCCGGCTGTTGCGCCGGAAGGAATAAGGGAAAAATCGGGGAAAATCGGGTTGACAAGATGCTTGTCTGACGAATAGAGTATAACCATGCGGAGTAAAACCTTCCGAATAATCTCCGTAATTGTCCTGCTTGCGGCGGTTTCCATGTTCACCGGGCTGGAATCCGTCGTTTCCGCTGCGCAAGTCGTGAAGGCCGAGAAGTCCTGCTGCGACGGCTGCGGCCACGACGAAGACCAGGACAGCAGCCCGGTCCCCAAGTCCGCGCCCGGTTGCCCCGCCTTCCTCTGCCTTTCTGTTGATGTCGTTGAGCCGGTAACCACGCAGATTATTTCCTCGGAAACTGTTCCCTTCTTCGCGTTCATTCCAGACCCAATCCCCGACCCATTCATAAGATCGATCTTCCATCCACCGTTACACGCCTAGTGCTCCTCGTCTGAAAACTGGAAACTTATTCCGTTGTTACAGGGACAGGTGCGTCTTTGCATCTGCACGTCCATCATTTCAAGGATCATGGAGGTTCTATCATGAAGAGGTACATCTTTGCCCTTGCGGCACTCATCATAGCAATTATTGCCTTTGCCGGCTTCAGCAGCGGCATGGGGAAAAAGGTTCAGACAAAAGCGGTACTGTCGGTTAACGACATACAGGCGGACCCTACCGCCTATACGGGGACCATAACCATCAACGGTGTTGTGGCGGGCGTTTCCAAGCAGGACCCGAAAATCTTCGGCATCATCGACACGGCGGAAGCGAAGCTGTGCAAAGTCGTAACGTGCGCAACGTTCTATCTCCCGGTGAAATACGCGGGGCAGGCGCCGAAGGAGGGGGACGAGGTGAACGTCACCGGAAGCTTCGGCGAAAAGGGGCGCGTCTTCAACGCTACCAAGGTCGAAGTTCTGCGTCACCTGAACTTCTAGGAGGGTTGCCATGAACATTCCGAAACTGGTAGTGAAGAACATCACCCGCCGCAAGGGGCGATTCATCTTCACGCTTTTGGGCATCACCATCGGCATTGCCTCCTTCGTCACCCTTCTCTCCCTTGGCGGAGGGCTGAAGAAGGAGATCAGGAAGCAGGCAGCGGAGCTGGGGGCAAACCTGGTGGTGACCCCCAAGGGGTGGTGCGCCTATGAGCAGGTGTCGGTCCTGACCGGCGAACAGCTCCCCGAGGCGATCCCCTTCGACACAGTGAAGAAGATATCGGCGATCAGGGGATTGACCGCCGTCCCTTACCTGACCGAGCGGACCGCCTACAGGAACAACCCGGTCTCCGTTATCGGAATCCTTCCGGAGGAGATGCGCCGGTTCAAGAACTGGGGGATGGAGCAGGGGAGCTATTTCACTGCTCAGGACGAAAGGGCCCTGGTCATAGGCTCCGGCATAGCCGGGCAGTTCAAGATAAAGCCGGGGGACGAACTGACCATAAAAGGGGAGCGGCTCCCCGTCAAAGGGGTACTCAAGGAGACCGGGGGAAAGGACGACATCGCCGTCTACATCCCCCTCTCCGTCGCACAGAAACTCTATGAAGTGGGAAGCAATGTCTCATTCATCGCCATCAAGGTTGACGATATCGCCAAGATCGACGCTTACATTCTGCAGATCCAGGAGGCTGCCAACGTGGCAGTGGTCTCCGACAAGCAGCTCCTGAAGTCTGTTCTCTCCATCGTCGGCACGGTCAGCATGACGTTGCAGCTCATCGCCGCCGTGGCGATTCTCGCCGCCGCCTTCGGGATCATCAACACCATGATGACCGCCATCTCGGAGAGGAAGCGGGAGATCGGCATCCTCCAGGCCATCGGCGCACCGCGGGGGACGATCTTTTCCCTCTTTTTCCTGGAGTCGGGCTGCTACGGCCTCCTGGGGGGAATATTCGGGGTGGGGTGCGGCCTCCTCTTCTCCCTTTTCGCCTCCCCCTACATCTCCCAGAACGAGTTCACCTCACTGATCAGGGGGACTGAAGTCGGCGAGGCCCTGGACCTCCGGGTCATCCTCGGCTCGATCCTCTTCTCTGTTGCCGTTTCTCTCGTGTCGGGGTTTTACCCGGCCTGGAAGGCGGCAAGAATGACTCCCGTGGAGGCGATAAGCTATGAATGACGCCATTATCAAAACGGAAAATCTGCACAAAACATACATGACCGGGAAAGTTACGACCCACGCCCTGCGCGGGGTAAGCCTGGAGATACCGAGGGGAGCATTCTGCGCCATCGTCGGCCCGTCGGGACACGGCAAGAGCACCCTCATGCACCTGATCGGCGGGCTTGACAGGGCAAGCGAGGGGACGGTCTTTATCGACGGCGAAGAAATTACCCGCCTTTCCAACAGCCGCCTGGCGGCTCTCAGGG
Organism: Deltaproteobacteria bacterium; assembly: GCA_021847245.1. Classification (GTDB taxonomy): domain Bacteria; phylum Desulfobacterota; class Desulfuromonadia; order Geobacterales; family Geobacteraceae; genus Geobacter. The sequence continues at coordinate 20,401 of JAJZUC010000015.1, forward strand.
CGCGAAAGATCGGGTTCGTTTTCCAGTTCTTCAACCTCCTGCAAAGTCTCACGGCCGAGGAGAACATGGCCACGGCCATGATGTTCGCCGGCGTGCCCGAAAAGAAGCAAGCGGAGAAGGCGCGGGAGTTCCTCTCCCTGGTCGGCCTCTCGGAAAAGCTGAAGTCAAAACCTTCGGAGCTGTCCGGTGGCCAGCAGCAGCGGGTCGCCATAGCCCGCGCCCTTGCCAACGATCCGGAGATCCTCCTCATGGACGAACCGACCGGAAACCTCGATTCGGAGTCGGAGGCGGAAGTGCTCGATGCGGTTTTCAGACTCCACAAGGAGGGGAAGACCGTAATCATTGTCACGCATAACCCTGAAATCGCGAAGCGGGCGGAGATGGTGATAAGGATAAAGGATGGAAGGCTTGCTGAGAGGCAGGCCCTGATTTAGCAATTTCACTATTGTCGGAGAGGAGGTTGACCGCCCATGCAAGGCTTTGCTATCAGCTTTGGAGCTACCCTTGCCGACCTGCTCCTCAAGGTCACCCCCTACTTTCTCTTTGGGGTGCTGTTTTCAGGCTTGCTCAAGGTCTACGTCAGACCGGCATGGACCGAGCGTTTCTTCGCGCGCGGCACATCCTCCGTATTCTATGCCAGCCTGGCAGGAGCCCTCCTGCCGGGCTGTTCCTGCGCCACCATGCCCATGTCCGACGGGGTGAAGGCGCAAGGGGGAAGGTTGGGTACGGTGACCGCCTTTATCATCATCTCCCCACTCCTCTCCCCAATCACCATCGCCATGACCTACGTCATGCTCGGCTGGAAGATGACCGTCGCCCGCGTCATTGTTCCGTTTCTCTTCAGCATGGGCGTGGGAGTCCTTCTCAATACCCTGGAAGCCGCCAAGGTGAAGGGATTCTCCTTCCCCGGCGGAGCAGCCGTGTCCCAGGAAAGCTGCTGCTCCATAGAGCCGTTTCGCCCAACCCTGTGGGGGAGCCTGCGGCACATCCTGCGCGATCTCGGTCCCTACTTCCTGCTGGGAATGGCGTTGGCCGCACTTCTGACCACCCTCGTCCCCGAAGATGCCATTCCCCGGTACATCGGCGGTTCCGGGCCGCTCGCCTATCTCCTGGCAGCCTTCATCGGCATTCCGGTTTACGTCTGCGAAGGCGAAGAGGTGCCGTTGACCTACGCACTGCTCAACCTCGGCCTCGGGCCGGGGCCCGCCTTCACCTTCCTGCTTGGTTCCGTTGGCACCTGCATCCCCACCATGATCATGGCGCGCAGGATCATCGGAATCTCAGCCACCGTGCTGTATGTTTTGGCCTGGTTTATCTTCGCCATCGGCGAAGGATGGGCGGTTTCGCTGTGGGTCTCGTAGGCAAATCCCTTATTTGAAAATATTTCTTGACCCTGTACCATGGTACGGGGTTTATCTTTTGAATCAGGGGGTAAAAGGATGAAAGATATGACCATCGGCCAGGTGGCGAAAAGGGCGGAAGTGAACATCGAGACCATCCGATACTACGAACGGCAAGGGCTGATACCAAGCCCGCCGCGCCGGGAATCCGGTTATCGTCAATATTCCGGAGGGACCGTAGAGCGGGTGCGGTTCATCAAGCGGGCGCAGGAGCTCGGGTTTTCCCTGAAGGAAATTGCGGAACTCCTCTCCTTGCGCGTTGCGCCTGATATCAGCTGCAGCGAGGTAAAACGGCGGGCGGAGGCCAAGATCACTGATATAGAGGAAAAAATTCGTACCCTTCAAAAGATGAAAGAGGCGCTGGCAAGATTGGCAAGCACATGCAGCGGACGCGGCCCGACCAGCGAATGCCCGATACTGGAGGCTCTGGAAAACGAGGAGGAGAAGGATGCAAAAGAGTGAAAAGAATGGTGGAGAGGAGGCGGCTCCCAGTTCCGTGCCAGCGGGGGCCGAGGTCGGCTGGAGGGGGATGGCAGCGACTTTGCCGGGGGTAGGGATTGCGCTCCTTCCCAAACTGGCTTGTCCCGCCTGCTGGCCTGCCTACGCAGGGGTTCTCAGTTCGCTGGGAATCGGGTTCGTCAACTACAATCCATACCTGTTGCCGCTGACGGCGCTTTTCCTTCTCCTGGCGGTCGCCTCCCTCGGCTTCAGGGCCAGGAGCCGTCGCGGGTTCGGGCCGCTTGCCCTGGGGGTTGTTGCGGCAATTATCGTGATCGTCGGAAAGTTCGTGCTCTTTCACGATCCGACCATGTACGGGGGGATCATTCTCCTTATGGTGGCCTCGCTGTGGAACTCGTGGCCCCGGCGCAGGAAAGGGAATAACTCCTGCCCGGCCTGTGTTTCATGAGTTGGATTAGGCAACAAAGCTGGACAAGAAAGGGGGTGATATAATTGAATGTCAAGAGGAAGGTAGAAGTATTTACAGCAGGGTGTCCTCTCTGCGATCCGGTAGTGGAGCTGGTTAAGAAGACGGCCTGCCCGTCATGCGAGGTTATTGTTTATGACCTCAACGCGGGGTGTGCTACCAACGAGTGCAGGGAGAAAGCAAAAGCATACGGAATTAACCGTGTCCCTGCCGTTGTGGTGGATGGCAGACTTCTCGATTGCTGCGTCACCGGGACGGTGAGCGAAGAGAAGCTCCGTGCCGCAGGCATCGGAACTGCATGAAAATTCATTCCTGAAATCCTGCGGAAGGCCGTTTACCAGCCTTCCGCAGGATTATGACCTTCCTGGTTGCCCTTGCCATGCCTCCCGTCCAGTCTGCATTCGTTACCTCCAACCCATAGGGAATACCGTGTACGAAACAGATAAGGAACAAAGGAGATAACATATGAATAAAACGGCAACACTTCAGTCTGCTCCGCAGTTCTGGAGCGAAGAACCTTCAAAGAAGCCGGGCTTGCGCCGAATCCGCGCACACATCGGCGGACTGCACTGCTCACTTTGCACGGGTACGATTGAAAGGGCGTTGGGCAAACGGCCCGGCGTGGATATGGTCGCCGTCAGCCTGACCCATGAGCAGGTGCTGATCGAATACAACCCAGGCGTGACGCGGGGCGAGGATCTGCTTCAGACGCTCAAGGACATTGGCTATACCATCTCCGATCCGCGCAAACTGCGGCCATTCGAGGAAGAAGAAGCCGCGCTGGTGCGCGAGCGTTGGCGTTTTATCGTGGCCTTGGGCATGAGCATTGCCGCGATGGGGTTGGCTGGATACCCGGTTGACAGTCCATGGTTCTGGCTGTGCGTATTTTCCATCGCGAGCCTTGTCGTATTCACCTTTGTAGTCTTGCGCGCGTACGGCCTAGCGCGGGCGCTCACCGGCGCAACGCTCTTTGGCATAATGGGAGCCGTCACGTACGCACTCCAGTTGCGCGGCGTGTTCGGTGCGGCTACGCCGTGGCTCGCCGGCGTTCTTGCGGTAGCGATCATATTCGGTGCAGGCCGACATATTGTCAAGATGGCCGTCGCAGCGCTTCGGCGGGGCATTCTAAACCAGCATGTGCTGGTCGAGTTTGGTGCGTTCGCGGGGCTTGTCGGCGGAGCGACCGGCCTCGCTTTCAAATTTCCCCATTATCCTACGGCAGCGTTCTTCTCGGTGGGAGTCATGGTGCTCTCGTATCACATCTTCTCCGAATGGCTGTCGCTCATCGTGAAGACGCGCAGCTCCCAGGCGGTCAAGAAGCTTTTGGACCTCGAGCCCGATATGGTGCATGTGGTCAAGGACGGTAAGGAACAGGAAGTCCCGCTCGAACAGGTGCGGGCCGGCGACATCGTGCGCATCCGACCGGGGGCGCGTGTGCCGGTGGATGGCGAGATCGTGTCGGGAGAATCGGACGTGGACGAATCGCTCGTAACGGGCGAGCCGCTGCCCGTTGAAAAGCGCGCAGGCGACAAGACCGTGAGCGGCTCGCTGAACGGCCACGGCACGTTACTCGTGCGGGTGACCGTGGTGGGGGAGGAAAGTTTTCTCCGGCAAGTGATCCGCAGCGTGGAAGACGCTCGGGCGTTGAAACCCGGTTTATTGCATCTGGTGGATCGTGTGCTGCGTGTTTATACACCGCTTGTGCTGCTGACCGCGCTCGGCGCAACACTTTTCTGGCTGCTCGGCCCGCTCGTCGTTGGAGGCTCGCCCGATCTGCAACGCGCGATGTTTGCGGGGCTGAGCGTGCTCGTGATGGGCTATCCGTGCGCCGTTGGAATTTCCGCGCCGCTTTCGATTGTGCGCGGAGGCGGCGAAGCCGCCGAACGCGGCGTGTTGATGCGCACCGGCGAAGCGTTTCAGGCCCTGCGGCGAGTGCAGCGTGTGGTCTTTGATAAGACCGGCACGCTGACAGAGGGTCGCCCTGCGTTGCGGGAGATCGTCCCAGTGGGAGGAACCGAAGAAGAACTGCTCACGCTAGCTGGGGCAGCGGAAGCCGGATCCGAACACCCGCTTGCGCGCGCCATAGTAGAGGAGGCGTTTGACCGCAGCCTGGCGCTGCCGGAAGTTCTGGGATTTGAGGCAGTTACCGGAAAAGGAGTCAGGGCGCGTCTTGGTAATAAGAAGCTGGTTGTCGGCAGCCCTTCATTCCTCGCCGGTGAGGGAGTGAAGCTTGATCCTCTTGGAGCACGCATCGATGAACTTGAAATGCAAGGCTTTACGGTCATCGCCGCTGCACAGGACAGTGAGCTTTGCGGCCTGCTGGCGCTTGGTGACGCGCTCCGGCCTGACGCGGAGGAGACGGTGCGCCGCCTCCACGCGCTCGGCATCCGCACGAGCCTGATCACAGGCGATAACGAAAGGGCGGCAAAACATTTCGCCCGTGCCGCGGGGATTGAAGAGGTTCACGCACGTATCCTGCCGGCGGAGAAAGCGGGGATTATTCGCAAGCTTCAGCAGAAAGAGCGCGTTGCAATGGTCGGCGACGGCATTAACGACGCGCCTGCCTTGATGCAAGCCGAGGTCGGCATCGCCTTCGGGAGCGGAGCCGACATCGCAGTTGAATCCGCCGATGTGATTATCCTCAACAAGCGGGTCAGCTCCGTGCTCACGGCATACGAGATCAGTCGTTACAGTTACCGCAAGATGCTGCAGAACGTTTTCCTTGCATTCACGTTCAACGGCATCGGCATCCCAGCGGCTGCGACCGGATTGATCTATCCGATCTGGGGCATGGTCGCAATGGCAGCGAGCGTCACGTCGATCTTCATCAATTCCTTGTGGAGTCGCGGAACATATTTCTTCCAGGCCATCAAGACAGTGGGACGCGCGCCAGAAATGCCTGCCGGTGCGAACGTTACCACGGGAGCAGCCCCGCAGGCGGAAACGAGGAAGACTACAGCCATGTTGAAGTCGGTTACCTTTGAAGTCATAAGTGATCGGCGGCTGGCATGCGAGGGGTGCGAACAGCGCGTCGAACGGATTCTCAAGGAGCAGCAAGGCGTACATAAGGTCAAGGCTGATGCCCGCAATCAGCATATCGAAGTTCTCTTTGAAGCAACGAAACTGGATGCCGATGCCTTGGCAGAATGCGTCGGCAAAATTGGGTATCAGACCAGAGCAGTAGATCCGACTTCGCCGAAATAGTGACTAGCGGAGGGGGCAGTTATGCGGCTCCGAATCCTCGACAAGATCGGCTCCATCGGCGCGATTGTTGCCGCCGCCGCATGCCCCGTATGCTTTCCGCTCCTTGCCGCCGTCGGCTCGGTGATCGGCCTTGGGTTCTTCCACCGCTACGAGGGGAAGCTTCTCATTTTCTTCCAGGCGCTGGTCCTCTTGGCCCTCGCCGGCCTTATCGTCTCATTTTGGCGGCACCGCAATCCCGTGCCGCTCATTATTGGCGTCCCGAGCACCCTCCTGGTCTTTTATGCTTTTTACATCCGCTTTAGCGAAATCATGAATTACCTGGGGCTTGCGGGGCTTGTGATAGCTTCCGTAATGAACACCATCGCTAACAGAAGGAGGAAGCGATGAAGTTTACATCGGTCATAACCTGCCCCCATTGCGGACACCGGAAGGAAGAGACCATGCCAAACGACGCATGCCAGTTCTTCTACGAATGCGAAGGCTGCAAGGTGGTGCTGCGGCCGAAGCCGGGGGATTGCTGCGTCTTCTGCTCCTACGGGACAGAAAAGTGTCCGTCGAAGCAGAATAAGTGACATCCGCTGAGTGGCCATTCAGTTGGCACCTGCATGGATCTGCCGCAGACTCTTGTCTCCTTTCATCTGCGGACCTTGCGGGAGGCAGGAATCGTGGTGACGAATCGGGAAGGTCCCTTTGTCTACTACCGCCTCTCTGACCCTGCATCGCTGGATATTCTTTCCGATCATGCACAACAAGGCGCTTCGCAGGAAGCCCTCTATGAAGAGCCACGGAAAACCATGCCGCATGAATACTTCTGGGGTGGCGGGATGTGGATATTTCCGACCATAGCGATAATTTTCGGATTTACGGTAGCGCTGTTGATGATCTTCCTGATCTTCGGCAGCAGGGGCTTCAGGCCACCTTGGCATGACTCCGGAAGCACCGCGGCGACGGGGAGGAGTCGGCCCTCGATATCCTGAAAAAGCGTTATGCAAAGGGAGAGATCACGCGGGATGAATTCGAGAGGATGAAAAAGGACATACTCAGCTGAATTGGAGAAAACCATGGCTACCGGCACGGATAAAGCGGTGCTGAACCAGCAGAACCCACACTGGGAAAAGACCTATGCGAATGTCCCGGAGATGTTTGGTGAAGAGCCAAGCGAGCCGGCAAAAAAGGCCGAAGTGCTTTTCCGGGCGGAGGGGGTGACAAAAGTCCTGGAGCTGGGGGCTGGTCAGGGACGGGATACCGTATTCTTTGCGCGTAACGGTTATCAGGTATACGCTCTCGACTATTCCGAAACCGGGGTGGATACAATCCGGGAGAAGGTGCGGGCGCTGGAGCTTTCACAGTCTGTCACCGCATTACGCCATGATGTACGGCAGCCGCTCCCCTTCGAGGATGAATCGTTTGACGCCTGTTATTCCCACATGCTCTTTTGCATGGCGCTCACCACCGCCGAGCTTGAATTCCTCTCCCGGGAGATACGGCGGGTACTGAAACCGGGGGGCATTAACATGTACACCGTCCGGCACACCGGTGACCCACATTGCGGTACCGGCATCCACAGGGGCGAGAACATGTACGAGGTTGGAGGTTTCATCGTCCACTTCTTCAGCCGGGAGAAGGTGGAGCTCCTGGCGAAGGGGTACGAAATTCTTGGTGTTGAGGAATTCGAGGAAGGGACCCTTCCCAGGAAGCTGTTTCGCGTAACGCTGAGAAAAAGAAAGGAGACGAGAAATGAAACGGAAAATGATCGCGATTGTGGCCTTTACCTTCCTTCTCGGAGTTTTGAGTCTTACCGGTCATGCGGAGCAAGCCAAAGAGGATAAGGGCACTGCGGGGCAAACCCAGATGCAGATGGGGCCTGAAATGATGCAGGAGATGATGAAGGACCCCGAAAAGATGCAGCAGATGATGCCCATGATGATTAAAAATATCTGATTATCACTAATCTTCCGCACCTTCATTTCCCCCTCCCTCGATGGGAGGGGGGAGGGGGGAGGGTGAAAATGGAAGTTCTTCAAAACCATCAGCTTGCACCCCCACCCCAACCCTCCCCCATCAAGGGGGAGGGAGTGTTTTTGCGGCTTGCGGAAGATTGGTGATAATCAGGTAAAAATATGGGGATTGAGCGACAGCATGAGGGCGCAATGCATGAATATGATGCGGACGCCTATCTTTCCCGACAGCCCGTGCAGCATCTTTGCCCTCAAACAGCAACTTGGCTTGTCTGAAGAACAGACGAAAAAACTTGGTTCAATCGAAGAAAAGGCCCGCGGTGAAGCCCGCAAGGTGCTTACCGAGAGCAGGCCAAGAAATAAAGCGGCGCCCCGGTTTCTACGGGGTCACCAGCTTTACGGAAGGGATCAGAGGGTTCAGCCTGGTTCTGAATGGCAAGCCGATATAGGCTTGTCCCTGGGGGATCCCTCCTTCTCCCCCGCGTCCTGAGCATGACGGTAAAAGGCTCTTTTGTTGCTGAAAGGGGAGAAGCTTTGTTCTAAATTAGCGCCCTCTTTTGAGGTGGTTGAAAACGAATATCATTCTAACTTGACAGATGGTGTAGAAGTGTGTAAAAAACAATATCGATTATCAAAATCGACAGATACCTCTTTAGCTTTGTCCAGTCTATTCAAGAGAGAAGAACCGACTTTTTCATGAGGAGGAAATTCCATGGCTCCTTTGAGTGTCCTGCCCGGAAGGGTGCGCTTCGAAACCAGCAGCCTGATCGGGTGCAGAGATGGGTGTCTCTTTCTTGAAGAGTCCATGCGCACCAAGCGGGGGGTTCTCGAGGCTTCAGCCAATCACCGGACCGGGAGAGTACTGGTGCGGTTTGATGAGGGCATCGTCACCCGCAGCGACATCGAACGGCACCTGGAAGATGCGCAGCAGGACATCCCCGCTCCGGGGGAGAGGAGGGTGGTGCCGCTGCCCGTCACGCCGAAGGTTCCCACTAGCGGCGGTTCCTCTTCCCATGCTGGACACTTCGTCATGGAGGTCGCCCTTCATGCACTCCTCCCAGCACCGCTCGATTTTTTCCTTCCAGTTGCCGCAAGTGCCTTTCGGAGATAGCCCCTTTCCGGAAAACCTCCTTTTGCTCTGAAGAGTGACCATCGTAAAAAGCAAACTGCTTGACAAGCCGCTGTGCCACGATAACATCTTAATAATGTGAAGCTTTTTTTGAAAAACTTTATAGGAAATCAACTGGGGAGACCCTAGGGCGGGAAGCCCCAAATTTTGTGTCACGGGAGGGTGGCCATGGGGAATGAGGAGCAGCGCGGGCACGAGGCGCATCACAAGCATGAGGGATACGGAAAAGAAGAAAGAAGCAAAGAGAAAATGGAATACGAGAAAAACGAAGGGGGGAAGGAGAATATGGACGGTATCCACGTGAAGAAAAGAGACCTCTGGCTTGTGGCCGGGGGGGCACTTGGCGCCCTGGCAGCGCTCGGGCTCGGGAAGCTCTCAGGGAAGGTTCGCCCTGCAGCGGTTTGTGCGGTCCGCGAAGGATACGCCTTCAAAGAGTGGCTGGCCGGCAAGGCGGAGAAGGTAAAGGAGGACGTGGAGGACATCGTTGCCGAGGGGGTTCACCAGTATCAGGAGGGGCTTGCCGCCACGGCCGACACGGTGAAGCGGGAGAAGGATATTCTGGAGAAGATTGAGAAGGTGGTCGAGGAGAAGCTGGCCAAGATGAAGTCTGAGAAGGGGGAAGGGTAGCCATGGAAAGGGAAAGAATGCGCAAGGGGATGGACTATTTCACCAACGCCCTGAAGGTAACCCTCGGAGCCGGAGCCGCCTTGGGAGGCGCCTATCTTTTCTCCCGGATCGGTGAGAAGCAGGACACCGAGGCGAGCCTCTCCCGGCTCGAACAGATGCTGGCTGAGCTTGCCGCTACCGAGGAAAAGGGGAAAAACGCGGGCGGCAAGAAGAAATAACGGGACCGCTGGAGGAAATCATGGTTGTCGCCAGTCATTTCGACGGAAGGATCCGGATCAGGGACGAAGGGCTGAAAAAGGAGCCGCTCCTCGCCAGGGTCAGGGAGGCTCTCCTGGCCACACCGGGGGTAAGTGCCGTGGAGGGAAACCCGCGGGTCGGCAGCCTCCTGGTTCTTTACAGTGCGGCGCTGACGGCGGTTGAGAAAATACTGGAGACCATCGCCGACCTTATCGGTTCCGGAGAGACGGGGGAGAAGACCGCGGAGTCCGGCAAGGTTCTGGCCAGGGTTCCGTTTTCCATCCCGGCGAAGGTGAAGAGAAAAGCGACGAATTTCGGAATGCTTGCCGCGCTTCTTCTCAGCGTCGCCGCAGCCATTTTTGACCTGAAGAAGCTCCACATTCTTGCCGGAATTGTTTTTCTCGCCCTGTTCGGGGTCCATTTCTTCGAGAGAAAAGAGTATCTTTTCGCGTAGGGCAAGGAAGGGGGAGGGGTGGACTTCCGCATCGTACACGATATTCCCGGAAGGTTGAGGCTTGCCCTTACGCTCCCCCGCTTCCCGGCCGTGGACCCTTGCGGGGTGGAGGCACAGTTCCGGGACATCGCCGGGGTCGAGAAGGTCTCCTTTTCCCCCAGAATCGGCACCCTCCTTGTTCGGTACGACCGGAAGGGGACTACACGGAGTGCCATCCTGGCAAACGCGTCGGCGGCTCCTATCCCTCGCAGCCGCAGGCCCCGCCCCGAGACGGAATTGGAGCGGAAGAAGAAAACGGCCGTCCGCTCCGGCACCCTTCTCCTCGCCCGCCCTCTCATTCCACCCCCTGTCCGCCCCCTGGTGGCGTTCTACGGGGCGCTTCCCATCTTCAAAAAGGGAATAATCGCCCTCCGCGAGAGGCGGATGAACGTCGACCTCCTGGACGCCTCGGCGGTCGGCGCCGCCATGGCGACCCGCGAATTCCTGACCGCCTCGCTGATCTCTTTCCTCCTGAAACTGGGAGAATACCTGGAAGAGTGGACCAGGGGGGAATCGCGGCGGCTCCTCTCCGACATGTTCCACACCGGCGAGGAGTGGGCCTGGGTGGTCCGGGACGGCGAAGAGACGCGGCTTCCCCTGGAGGAGGTTGTGGTGGGGGATTCGGTGGTCGTCCGCATGGGGGGGCTCATCCCGGTGGACGGGGTGGTGCTGGAAGGGGAGGCGCTGGTTAACCAGTCGAGCCTCACCGGAGAGAGTCTCCCAGTGGCCAAGAGGAAGGGGCTCTCTGTCTATGCCGGTACCGCGGTGGAGGAGGGGCGCCTCCGGGTTCGCGCCACCCAGGTGGGGGACAAGACCCGCGCCGCCCGGGTGGTGAAGACCATCGAGGAGGTGGAGACTGTCAAGGCGGAAAGCCAGAGCAAAAGCGAGGAGATGGCCGACCGAATCGTCCCCTATTCCTTTCTCCTGAGCGGGCTTACGTACCTCTTCACCGGCAACTCCTCCCGTTCCGCCGCGGTTCTCCTGGTCGACTACTCCTGCGCCATCAAGCTCTCCACCCCGCTCGCCATCCTGACATCACTTGCCCGCTCCGCCCGGCACCGGGTCCTGATCAAGGGTGGGAAATACCTGGAGCGGCTCGCCCGGGCCGACGCCTTCATCCTCGACAAGACCGGCACCCTGACCGAGGCCACCCCGGAGGTGGCAGAGGTGGTCTCCTTCAACGGCTTTACCCGCGAGTACGTCCTGCGGCAGGCGGCCTGCGTGGAGGAGCACTTTCCCCACCCTGTGGCCACTGCTGTGGTGCGACAGGCGGCGCAGGAGGGGCTCACCCACGCTGAGGAGCATGCGGAGGTGGAGTACGTCCTGGCCCACGGCATCGCCTCCCGGCTGCAGGGGAAAAGGATCGTAATCGGCAGCCGCCACTTCGTACACGAGGACGAGAAGGTTAATGTCTCCGCCGGCGAGCCGCTCATCGACGCGTTTGCCGAAAGGGGCAATTCGGTCCTGTATGTGGCGGTCGGAGGGGAACTGGCAGGGTTGATCGCCATCCACGACCCGCTGCGGGAGGATGCCAAGGCGTTCGTGGATGCCCTGAAGGGAAGCGGGATCGGGCGGATCGTTATGATGACCGGCGACAACGAGGCGACCGCCCGGACCATCGCGGCGAGCCTGGGGATCGGCGAGTTCCGCGCTCAGACCCTGCCGGACGAGAAGGTGGAGGTAGTGAAGTCGCTCCAGCGGGAAGGGCACACAGTGGCCATGGTGGGGGACGGGATAAACGACTCCCCGGCCCTTTCCCGCGCCGACGTGGGGATTTCCATGCGCCATGGCGCCGACATCGCCCGGGAGGCGTGCGACGTCCTCCTGATGGAGGGGACCCTCGACGACATCCTGGCGGCCCGGGAGATCAGCCGGGAGGCGATGGAGTTGATAGCCCACAACTTCCGGACCATCGTGGCGGTCAATTCCGCCGCGCTCCTCCTCGCCGCGACCGGGGTCATGCCTCCGGTCTTCTCCGCCACTATTCATAACCTGAGTACCGTTCTGGTGGGGCTGCGATCACTGCAGCCGCTACGGGTGCAGGGGTGACTGCATCCCCCTGAGCCCGGACTCTTCCCCATCCTCTCGCATTTCATCCCGGTCTCCTTTTCACTTTTCGCGACGTTGCCGTTCCAAACGTACCCTCCTTTGCAAGACGGAAGAAATCCCGAAACACCAGCGGTGAGGTCGATATTGCCAATGGATTCCGAAAAAAATTCTTGACAACAATCCTTTGATGCTTTAAAAGTGAAAACCATATTCAATATCGATGTCGATGGATGGAGGTTGATGCATTTCACCAATGCTACCCCGCCCTTCAACCTGCGTTTGAAAAACATACGGTTGCACCGACGAATTTCCTTCTGAAGATTGAATGCTTACTTTGCAGAGGTTCTATTGAAACGGACCGGGAAGAAGATTTTCTTCGATTTCATCTCCAAAAATGGGCTCAAAAGGAGCCGGCAGCGGGAGCTCATCCTTGACGCGTTTCTCTCCACGGACCGGCACATGAGCATCGAGGAACTCTACCTGAAGCTACGGGCCAGGCATCCTGACATCGGCTACTCAACAGTTTACCGTACCATGAGGCTATTGGTCGAATCGGGGATTGCCCGTGAGTTTCACTTTGGCGACGGACAGACCCGCTTCGAGCACTTACCTGGGGGTGAGCGCAACGATCACCTCGTATGCACCCGCTGCAACGCAATTACGCAATTCGAGAATGAGACTATCGAGAAGCTCCAGGGTGAGATTGCAGCCAGCCACGGTTTCCTCATCGAAACGCACAAGCTTAAGCTGTACGGCCTGTGCGCAGGATGCAGGGCATAAGCCAAGTCGAGACTGGACGGCCGTTTTTTAGTGAAGCAAGTGAAAACGAATATCAATATTGATGGGGGCGATATGTGCGTTACGGTGATGGGGGGAAGAGGGGACGATGAGCGGAGCTGTCAGGATGCAGCTGTGAGGAAAGGTATTCCGGCAATTTGCGTCAGGTGTGAAGGAAGTGTTCTTTGCGGTGCACGCAAATTTTTCGTGCTCACATTATGATAACGATATTCATAATTAAAGGAGATGTCCGTGTGCATTGCCCTGATCGGCGGGATGGACAGGCTTGAAAAGCACTACATGGAAGAGGCCGAGAGATGCGGCGTGGACTTGAAGGTATTTACCAGGTCGCAGGTGAATATTGGGCCAAAACTTAAGAATGTCGATGCGATTGTGATTTTAACCAACAAGGTATCGCACAATGTAAAAAAACAGGCAATGAGCACCGCAAAGGCAAACGGCATTCCGGTCTTTATGCACCACTCCTGCGGCGTCTGCACGCTCAGGGACTGCCTGAACTGCCTCATGATCATAAACAACAAAGGAGGGCATACGGATGCTTAAGAAGATGGTAGTGCTGCTCGCCGTCTCGCTGTTGATGGCCGGGACAGCAGTGGCTCAAGCGGATGAGGGGAATAATGACGGCGTCTTCCCTGTTGTCCAAAATCAGGACGAGCGCAACGATGCAAACGATGCGGATCAGGAGATACCGGGACAGGTAACCAGCGAGCATTGGGCCTATAAGGCCGCAGCGGAGCTGGTGGAAAAATACGGATCGGAAAAAAAGCTCCCCGAAGGGAAGCCTTGCCCCAGGGAAGAGTTGCTCGATTGCTTCATGGCCACTCTGGCCAAGATCGTGGAAAGATATGACAAGGAGGGGTCCCAGGCGGTTTCTCGGGATGACCTGGAGAGCATTCGCGCCCTCATAGTGGCCCTGCAGAATGACCTGTTCAAGATAGATGGCTACCGTCAGATCAGGAGGACCATCGAGCAGCTTCTCGTCCAGGTCGAACCCCCCGGCGTCCCCTATTACAAGTTCAAGGTCGGCGTGAACGGCTTCCTGCGGGGCGAGGGGCAGAGCAATTTCAGGATTCCCGAGTTCAGCTACACGCCCGGCCACGGCGAGGGGCGCTTCCTCTACCGGGTGAAGCCGTATGCCTACTGGCACCCCAATCAATACCTTGATATCCACCTGGAGGGGCAGGGGTACGGCTATACGGGAGGGAACCAGTATCTGGGCAAGTATTCCCTGTACCAGGGATTCGTGGAAGCGAAGCTTCCCAGGGAAGATGTGGCCGGTAAGAATTGGGTGGCGCTCAAGGCGGGTCGCCAGGAATTCAACTACGGCAGCTCCTTCATTCTCGGGTCGGACACGTTTTACAAAGGGCTGTCGTTCGACGCGGTGAGGCTCAGAGTGCAGCCGGCGCTGCCGTGGCTCAATTTCCTCACGGTTGACCTGCTGGGGGGCAGATACGCGACACCGTTCTCCGACGGGATAAAGGGAAACCTGGCGGGGGCATATCTTACATATGAACCTGCCGAGGACAACACCCTTGAGGCTTACGCGTTCCGCGACACCGGGTCGGAGGACCATAAATCCGGTGAGCGCCTGGACACCCTGGGTTTTCGCAGCACCAGCGGGGTCGGCATGTTTAAGCTGGAATATGAGGCGGCATACCAAACTGGGAGGATCTTCAACTCCGGAACCGGCATAAACGACAAGATAAGTGCCTATGGCGGCCATATTGATCTGACCGGCGAGTTCAAGGCCGGCAAATACGACAACTCGGTCTTCATGAGCTTCGCCATGGGTTCCGGCAGCAAGGACGCGGCCAATGGAGTCAGCTCCAGCAGGGAGTTCCGCAACACCAACAACGACTCGTCCCTGGTGGGTGACATGAGCGTGGTGGGGGACCTTTCCGGCCTCGACGTTGGGGGTGAGCATGCCAGCGGCATCCAGGTCTACAACCTCGGCTGGGGGATCGACATCCCGGTTGGGACTGCGACTAACGAGAAACTGAACTTCAGCGCGACCGGACGGAAATTCGTGGCCGGCAGCGTGAGAGACGGCATCAGCCGGGATATCGGGATCGAGACCGACTTCACCCTGACCTACGTCATGAACAAGGATTACTCGCTCATAGTCGGCTATGACCGGTTCTTCACCGGCAAGTTCTTCCGCGATGCCACCGGCAGCGGCAGGGATATCGATTACGGCTATGCCATGCTCGTGTTCAATTACGATTGGACAAAGCGTATCCCGCTGAAATTTTAAGCACTTATCCTATGTCCCCCCTCCGATGATCGGAGGGGGGACACTTCCATCCTTGCGCCTGGCGCGGGGAAATTCCAGGCTTTGAGAGGCGGATATGAAGAAAGCAGTGCGAACATTAAGGGCCGCGAGCGTTGTCATTGCCGCAATCGCCATGGCGGTGACGGTGATGGTCTCCGGTGTCCAGGCCAAGCTCGATCACAAAGGGATGGTCGACGAGATAGGGGGGATGTTCAATGAAGCGCTCAGCCTCTACAAGAAGGGGAACGCCCAGGAGGCGAAACTGAAGACCCAGGCAGCCTATCTTGAGGTGTACGAGAACCTTGAGGGGCCGATCCGCATAAATGTCTCCGCCAGAAAAGGTTACGAAATGGAGCAGGAGTTCCTCGCCATCCGGAAGATGATTGAGACGAAGGAGCCTGCCGAAGCAGTCGAAAAAAAGATCAACACATTCATGGCCGATCTGCGGAGTGTGACAGCCAAGCTGGAGGGGGGCTTCGAGCTGGTTGCCGAATCTTCGGTCGATGCGAAACCGCAAGTGGCGGGAGAACAACCGCAACGAACCGGAGACGAAAAGAGCGCTCCCACAAATATCGAGCCGGTCTGGCGTCAATGTTTCGAGAACATTCAGTCCCGGCTCGCCAGGGCCCTGGACACCTACCGGAAGGGAGACGCCAAGGGGGCGGCGGACCAGGTCATACAGGCCCAGTTTGACGAGTACAAGAACAGCCTTCTGGAAACCGCCGTCAGACGCCATGTCTCGCAGAAGAAGGATTACGAGAACAATGCCGGCTTTGCCGAGGTCGCCGGCATGATGCAGAACGGGGGCAAGCCGGAGAAGGTGGAGGCGCGGATCGCTGCCCTGGTGAAGGGGGTGGAAAAGGATCTCCCCGGCCTTCCCGTCATTGACGGTGCCGTCTCCCCGAGGGAGGCCGGAAAGCTCGCTGATAATGACGCTGCCGAAAAGGACTGGAAGAAGGTGAACTCCGACCTGTTCGCCGAAATCGACAAGGCGATTGCCCTCTATGAGAAAGGGGAGAGGAAGGAAGCTTCGATACTTGTCCAAGGTGCCTACTTCGACGTGTTCGAGGCGAGCGGGATGGAGGCTAAGATCGGCGCGCGGGACGCGAACTTCAAAGGGAGACTTGAAGGGCATTTCAGCAAGATTGCAGGGCAGATGAAAAACGGCGCCCCTGTCGAAGAGATACAGGGCACCTTCGCCATGCTGAAGCGAGATTTCGAGAAGGGGGCCGACATGCTCGGCAAGGGGAAGGACTCCCCCATGACCCTCTTCTTCTACTCCCTGATGATCATCCTGCGCGAGGGGATCGAGGCGATTCTCATCATTACGGCGATCATTGCCTATTTGGTGAAGACCGGCAACCGGGAGAAGATCAAGGTCATCTACAACGGCTGCATTGCCGCCATCGGGCTAAGTCTTGTCACGGCGCTCCTGGTGAAGTGGGTGTTCGAGATCTCCGCGGCCCGCCAGGAGGCGATGGAAGGATGGACCATGCTTCTCGCCTCGGTGGTGCTCTTCAGCGTCAGCTACTGGCTGATCTCCAAGGCGGAGGCCCAGAAATGGGTGTCGTACATCAAGGGGAGGGTGGGGGATTCCGTCTCCTCCAACTCGCTGAAGGCCCTCTGGTTTACGGCGTTCCTGGCGATCTACCGCGAAGGGGCCGAGACGGTCCTCTTCTACCAGGCCCTCGCCGCCGACTCTTCATCCGCATCGGGCCTGACGGCGGTAGCGGGAGGGTTCGTGCTCGGCAGCGTGCTCCTGGTCGGCTTTTTCCTGGCGATGCGCTACGGCGCGGTAAAACTTCCGATCCGGCCGTTCTTCTTATGCACTGGCACGCTCCTCTATTACATGGCGTTCGTGTTTGCCGGCAAGGGGATGATGGAGCTGATCGCAGGAAAGCTGTTCGAGCCATCTCTGATCTCGTGGGTGCCCACTGTCGATTTCATCGGAGTTTATCCCTATCTGCAGACTCTGATTCCGCAGCTCTTTATCGTGCTTGCGGCCGCAGTCGGCCTGGCAGTAATGGCACGGCGGAGGGGGGCTGCGGCGAAAGGGTAAAGGGAGTACAGAAGCAGTCTGTTCGATACCGGCATAGCCCGGAGAAACAACAAAAGGAGGAAGTCTGCATGAAGAAGTTACTTGCAATCAGTGCGATGGTGGGGCTGCTGTCGGGTGCGGCGACGGTGGCGCACGCCGAGAGGATCAAGGAGTATCCGATAGACGCGGTGGGGAAAAATATCGACGGCATGAACATCGCCGCCGTCTATCTCCTCCCCATCGACATGGAGCCGCGGGGTACCGACCTCCCCGCTTCACTGGCGGACATCCATCTCGAAGCGGATATCCATGCCATTCCGGGTAACAGGAACGGCTATGGCGCGGGAGAGTGGATACCATACCTCACCGTCGGCTATAGGCTGGAAAACCTCGACACAAAAGAGACGAAGACCGGGAAACTCATGCCGATGGTCGCAAAGGACGGCCCCCATTACGGCAGCAACATCAAGATGATGGGGCCGGGGAACTACAAGGTCACCTTCACCGTCGAATCCCCGGCCAAGCAGGGGTTCGGCCGTCATACCGACACGGCCACCGGTGTGGGCAAATGGTTCCAGCCCTTTTCGGTGGGCTACAAGTTCAGGTATGTACCGATAAAGTAGGCCTAAATCGTAAAACGGAAGTCTTGCCCCAGAGGACACAGAGAACGCAGAGTCGGGTTGCTTGCAAGCCTCCCTCTGTGCCCTCTGTGGCTAAAGCTCTTTCAGGCTGAACGGAGAAGATAGATGCTTGCCTACCTGGTGAATTTCATACTTGCGTTTTCATCGCTGTCTTTGACAGCCGGGATGCTGATCACTCTCCTGGCCCCCCCCGGCGGAAAAAAGGGATATTGCTCTCTCTTTATCGCCCTTGCCTGTGGGGTAACGGCCGGCGCCGTCGCCTATCCGGTCGCTATCCGCCAGGAGAGCCTTACCGCGGTGCGCACCGTTCTCCATGCTGCCGCCCTGGTCGCGGCACTCCTCAACGGAGGGGCGATCTTTCTCCCTGCGGGGCGATCCAGAGGTATCGCGGCAATCTGTCGTGCAGCGGCCCTCTTCTTCACCGCCCTCCTTGCCGCCGTCGCCGGTTTCTCTTTCTCCGCGTTCATCGCGAAACAATCGATCTCCTCCGGCTCCGTCCTGAACACGGAACTGATCCTCAACATCGGCGGGGTCCTGGCCGGTCTTTTCCTCACGGCTTCCTTCGTCCCATTGACGGCTTATGTGGGCAGTAAAAGCGGAAGGGAGGCCGTCAAGGTGGCCCTGCTCCTGATTTCCCTCCTCCTCGCTGTCCAGTGGTCGGCGGACATACTGCTGGGCTTGATGCGGCTGGAGATGGTCGAGCTCACCAGCGCCCGCGTCTCCGTAGTCGCAAAGGTCGGCAAGTATGCGCGGTTTTTCCCTTATGTGGAGGCGCTAGTAGCCGCCTCCCTCTCCTTCGTCTTCTTCCTGAAGAGAACGGTCATCCCGAAGGAAGAGCTTGCCGCGATGGACAAGGCGGAGCGGAGAAAGGTGAGAAGCCGGGTTATGCTGGAGGGACGCTGGCTGAACTGTGTCCTTGCGTCGGTCCTGATCGTTCTTGGCGTGCTCCTGTACCATGACCTCTACGCGTCGCGGCCCCCCAGGATATCCAAGCCGCTCAACCTGAAGCCGGACGCCAATGGCCTGATACGGGTGAAAATCGACGACCTCGCCGACGGCAACCTCCACCGCTACTCCCATGTGACGGACGACGGCCACGTGGTGAGGTTCTTCATGATCAACCGCTCCGGGGGGAAAAAGATCGGCGTGGTGTACGACGCCTGCATGATGTGCGGCGACATGGGGTACATTCAGGAGAAGAACGAAGTGATCTGCATCGCCTGCAACGTGCGGATTTTCGTCCCCTCCATCGGGAAGGCGGGGGGGTGCAACCCGATACCGCTCGCCCACAAGGTCGAGGGTGGCTACGTGGTCGTATCCGCGGAAGAGCTGGACAAGGGGGCACGGTATTTCTCCGAAGTGGTGACCGTGAAGGTGAAGGACCCGGTGAGCGGCAGGGAGATGGTGAGCCGCGATGCGCCCCAGCGGTACGAGTACAAGGGGCGGACCTACTTCTTCGAGTCGGAGGAGACCATGGAGAAGTTCGAGGCGGCGCCCGAGAAATTCATCGGGAACCGCGAGGCGAGATACTTCCGGGTACAGGGGTATCGGGAGTCGTGATGTGCCATAACTCCCCCTGGCCCCCTCTTAGCTTAAGAGGGGGTATACATGCTCCTCCCCTCAAGTTAAGGGGAGGCCGTACCGTAAAGAGAGGGGTTAACTACAAATGTTTTTTCTGATGCTCAGACAATCCTTTTTCAGGGGACGAAAGAGAAAGGCGCTCGCCACCCTGACCATCGTCCTGTCGGCCAGCCTGATCACCGCATTGATGAACGTCTCCATCGAAGTGGGGGACAAGATGGCGCGGGAGATGAAGTCGTACGGCGCTAACATTAACATGGTTCCCAAGAGCGAGGCGATCCCGCTGGAAATAGGCGGGGTGGACTACAACCCGCTGAAGGACCGGGTATTCCTCAACGAGGCGGATCTCCCGAAGGTCAAGGAGATATTCTGGCACAACAACATCGTCGGGTTCGCCCCGTTCCTGAAGACGCCGGTCGAGCTCAATGGGAAGAAGGGGTGCTCCCTGATCGGGACGAACTTCGACAGGCAGGTTCCGATTGCCGGGGATGAAGAGTTCCGCACCGGGGTGAAGACCGTTTTCCCCTACTGGCAGGTGAAGGGCGAATGGCCCGCAGAGGAGGCCGGCACGTCGGGGAACGGCGTGCTCGCCGGGGCGACCCTGGCGCGGGAGCTTGGGGTGAAGCCGGGAGACCGGCTGACGGTGAAAGCCGCCGGTGACGCGGGACGGGAGGAGAGCTTCGTGGTCACGGGGATTCTCACCACTGGCGGCGCGGAGGAGTCGGCCCTGGTGGCGCCCCTTCCCGCCGTGCAGAGGCTTGCCGGGATGGAAGGGAAGGTCCAGTCGCTCAGCGTCAGCGCCCTCACCGTCCCGGAGGACAAGCTTTCCCGGAAGGCGCGCCAGAACAACGAAGCGCTAGACTCACTGGAGTACGACCGCTGGTATTGCACCGCCTACGTGAGCTCCATCACCCACCAGATCGAGGAGGCGATCCCGAACGTCACGGCCCGCCCCATCTGGCAGGTGGCGGCCGGCGAGGGGGCGGTGGTCAACAAGATCCAGCTCCTCATGATCGTGGTGACGATAGCGGCATTCATCGCCTCCGGGCTTGGGATATCGTCCCTCATGGCCACCACCATCATGGAGCGCTCCCGGGAGATCGGCCTCATGAAGGCGCTGGGAGCCGCGGACTGGGAGGTGTACCTCCTGTTCCTCTCAGAATCTGCCTTCGTCGGCGTCCTCGGCGGGCTTCTCGGCTGCGTGGCCGGGGCGGGTCTCTCCCAGGTGATCGGCCTCTCCATCTTCGGCTCGTACGTCTCCTTCAGCCCGATCGTCGTCCCGGTTAACGTCGCGGTCTCGGTCCTGATCGCACTCTCCGGCTCCCTCATGCCTTCAAGGCTCATCACCGGACTCTACCCCGCGGAGGTGCTCCATGGCAGGAGGTAAACGCTCGGACACGACGAAGAACGCCATGTTTCTCAGGATCATCACGAAGTCGCTGAAGGTCCGGAAGAACCGGGTCTTCATCACCTTCTTCTCCATAATGATCGGGGCCGCCATCATCACCGCCCTCGCCAGCGTCTACTTCGACATCTCCGCCAAGATGAGCCGGGAGCTCCGGGCGTACGGGGCGAACTTCTTCATTGGACCATCTGCGGCCTCCGGGAGCCGGACCGTCGAAGCCGCCACCATCGACAATGCGGTGGAGATGGTCCCCGCCGACAAGCTTACCGGTGCCTCCCCCTATGTCTATGGCGTGGTGCGGCTCGACCTCGGGAACGCGGTCATGACGGGGGTGGACTTCGCCGGCCTCAGGCGCCTCTCCCCCTACTGGCAGGTGGAGGGGAAATGGATTACCGCCGATTTCGACGACGAGTCGTGCATGATCGGCAAGACCCTGGCGAAGAACATGGAGCTCAAGATCGGGGACAGCGTCACCGTGATGAGGAACGAGACCGGCTTCCAGAAGAGCCTTGTGGTAAAGGGGATTGCGGAAACCGGCCAGGCAGAGGACGAGCAGATATTCGTCAACCTCCCCCTCGCCCAGAAGATCCTGGGGATGGAGGGAAAGGCGAACCACGCCATGTTGAGCATCGTGACGGAAGGGACCGACATTGACGGCCTGGCGAAGCGGATGGCGGATTCCTACCCCGGACTGGACGCCAAGCCGATCCGAAAGGTCTCCAGTTCGGAAGGGAAGATCCTGGACAAGATCAAGGGGCTCATGGCCATCGTCGCCGTCATCATCCTGACCGTCACCACCCTCTGCGTCATGACGACCCTCATCACGGTCGTCTCCGAGCGGACCCGCGAGATCGGCCTGATGAAGGCGATCGGGGCCGATGACCGGGAGATCGTGCGGCAGTTCATCGCTGAGACCCTGGTTATAGGCTTCGCGGGCATCGCGGCAGGGCTGGTGGTCGGGTTCCTCCTTGCCCAGGTGCTCGGGCACGCGGTCTTCGGCTCCGCCATATCGCTCCGGCTGATCGTCCTACCGGTGACGCTCATTCCCTCGGTCGCCGCTGCGCTCCTGGCGGCGGTGCTCCCGGTGCGGATGGCGGTGCGGGTCGTGCCGGCGCAGGTGTTGAAAGAAGATTGATATTCACCTCAGAATCTGACACATCGTAACTCCCCCTAGCCCCCTCTTAAGTTAAGAGGGGGAATTGATACTCCTCCCCTTAAGTTAAGGGGAGGCCGGGAGGGGTTATGAATTGATTTATCCGAATCAGGAGAAGATAAATGAAAAAAACAGTCCTCGAAACAAAAGGTCTCACCAAGCGGTACGGGAGCGTCACCCCGCTGGACAGCATCGATATGCAGGTGAGGGAAGGAGAGTGGGTTGCCATCATGGGGCCGTCGGGCTCGGGGA
Organism: Deltaproteobacteria bacterium; assembly: GCA_021847245.1. Lineage (GTDB taxonomy): Bacteria > Desulfobacterota > Desulfuromonadia > Geobacterales > Geobacteraceae > Geobacter. Next base: position 42,563 of record JAJZUC010000015.1, read on the forward strand.
AGACCACCATGCTGAACCTCCTCTCGCTTCTCGATTCACCCACCGAGGGGGAATACATCCTGGACGGGGTCGCCACCGCCACCCTGGCGGAGAAAGAGCGGGTAGCGGTGCGGCGGGAGAAGATCGGCCTGGTCTTCCAGCAGTTTCATCTCGTCTCCTATCTTACCGCACTGGAGAATGTGATGCTCGCCCAGTATTACCACAGCATGATCGACAAGGATGACGCCATGGAGGCCCTGGAGCGGGTGGGGCTCGGGCATCGCACCGACCATCTCCCCTCCCAGCTCTCCGGCGGCGAGCAGCAGCGGGTCTGCATCGCGCGGGCACTCATCAACCAGCCCGCCATCATCATGGCGGACGAGCCGACCGGCAACCTGGACGAGGCTAACGAGGGGGTGGTCCTCGAGCTCTTCAAGGAGCTCCACCGGGAGGGTAGGACGATCATCATGGTGACCCACAACCCGGAGCTGGCCGACTTCGCGGACCGGGTGGTGCGGCTCCACCACGGGAGGATAGAGAAGGATGCGTAGGCTTGAGAATCGAATTGCACGGAAAATGGCACTGCTTGGCATGCTTGTGTGTTGCACGCTCTTCCTTGGGGGATGGGGAACCGACAAGGTGGCGAAGCCGGGCGAGAGCGCCCCGGAAATCAGCGTCCTCGACCTGGGCGACAAGCCGGTGAAGCTCTCCGATTTCAAGGGGAAGGTAGTGATTCTGCGTTTCTGGACAAGCGGATGCAAAATGTGCGTTGCCGGAATGCCGGTCCTGGACGATTTCTACAAGAAGAACAAGGACAGGGGGCTGGTCGTACTTGCGGTAAACAAGGGGGATACGCGGGCGCAGGTCGAGAAGTTCGTCAGGGAGCTGAAGCTTTCCTATCCGGTCCTTCTTGATTCCCTTGCGATAACTGCGCAGAAATACAGGGTGACGGCGGCGCCGGTGACCTTTTTCATCGACAAGGGAGGTATTGTGCAAAAGAGGGTATTTGGCGATACTTCACGGGATGTACTTGAAAAGACGGTGAAGGAACTGCTGTAGGTGAAGTGGTTGCGCTTTTTGAGACAGGGTGTTAAGCAATGAACCGACCTATTTCGAGAGGAGAGGTTCAATGCGGCAACATCGTACACGTCACAGCGCAGAATTTAAGGCCAAGGTAGCCTTGGCA
>JAJZUC010000095.1 GCA_021847245.1 Deltaproteobacteria bacterium
TTCTCGAGGTCAACCTGTTCGAGAAAAAGCCCATTTCATCGCTGGTTGCGGAAGCTCTTAAGCGAAATTCCGACCCTGTCACCAGCAACCAACTGTATTTATTCAACTATTAACCGGACAGTAGTGGTCATGTATCTTCTTTTCAGCTTCGCTCATCTGCTCCCCAAGACGAAATCGGAGCTATTTCCCCGATCTCTCCAGCAATCCGAAGTCAACCCCGTAGTCAAGCATTTTCAGGGTCCTCAGCAATACTTTTGGCTCCAGTTCCTTCCCATACCGTTGCAGGGTAATGTCCTTCCCCTTGCCGTCGTCAAGGTGGCCGACCATGCTTTTCAGGATATGGAGCGGCACCTTGTCAATCCGCTGAACAAAGAAGTTGACGAAACTGTGCCTAAGCGAGTGAAACGACTTCTTTTCCCCCTCGGCAATGTACTTGTTCTGCAACGTCCGGTTGAACCATTTGCCGAAGTCTTCCTTGTAGTTTCCCCGTTTGAACTTGAGGTTCGGCCACAATCGCTCACCTTCCTTGCGCATGGATTCAACGTACTTCAGGAATCCAAGCTTAATGATCGCGGGGTGAATCGGCACTGTCCGTTCACTCTGCCTGTTTTTCGTTGCCTTGTCATCGGTGGCGGCAGTGATCGCTATGCAGGGGATACCGTCCTTTTCGATGATGTCTTCAACGTAGAGCTGGCACAGCTCGTTCAGCCGCGCCCCGGAATAGAGGGCGAGAAGGGGAATCCAGAACCGTTCCGGCTGAACGAGCTTGCGGACCTTTGCCAACTCCCGGAACATATTTTCAATGTCGATCTTGCTGTACTCCGCCTGCTGCTCCGAATCCTTCTCCTCAATCTTGACCTGCAACCCCTCGGCGTAGTTCTGCGTAACCCCCAGGTTCTTCTTCTGGGCGAAGATCAGGAGGGAACTCATGAGGGTCATGTCGTAGTTCACGGAGGAAGGGGCAAGGGGCTTCACGTCCTTCATTTGCCGAATTTGGGCGAGGGATTTCCTCTCATAGCGCCCCTTATTCCGGTTGCTCGGATACGACTTCATATCCTCGAAAAACTGGAGCATCCGTTTTGCGTCGATCTCGGCAATGTCAATGTTCCCCAATAACTCCAGGATGATGTTGAAGACCCCTTCGTTTTTAACCCGCGTGCTTTCCCGCCATGCATCTTTCAGGGAAACTTCCTTCTTGTATAAATCGATTAGTTCCTTCAGGGTTACGCATTGCGGCGCGGTGGACTTGCCAGGGTAGAGCTTGCCGAATTCCCCGCGGTACTCGCCAAGAGTCCTTTCCGCCTCAATCCTGTACGCGTCGATCTCCTTCTTCAGGAATTCCCGGCATATCTTTTGGAATTCTGGAGAGTCCTTTGGTATGTCGGCGTACCCGTTGATTGCCAGCATCAAGGGAACAATCTCCTCAATACCGGTAAAATCGTTTGTTGCCAGTTTCCGTTGCAGAGAACCGGCCTTGTATTCGTAAATGCGGGCCTTGGTGTCCACGATGGTTTCATCGAGTTCGGGAATATGCAGGGAAGCATAGAACGCTTCTTTTTTTTCCCGATGCTCTTGGAAAAGGGACAAGAGGTCAGGATTACTAAACGTCACTTCCCCGTTCCTCTCTTGTTCCGACACTTCAAGGAAGGTATCGAGGTATTCCCTGACCATCCGTTCAATCTGCTTGTCCGTCAACATGCCTGACCTCAGCTGCGTGAAAAGTTTTTCCGTCCTGAACACCAGCGCCTTGACCTGTACTCTTGCAGCCCGGTATTCCCTGGTCTTCAGAGATTTCTTCAGCTCATTCCGACCGAATAGGGTACGTAAGTCTTTCGGTATCGCCTGCCGGTAGTAGTAAACATCCTCGATCTTGTGGAGGTAGAAACGCATGAAGGCTCTCCCCGATGTACAAATGGATGTACCAATCGGAAAGAGCCTTCATTTGCGCAAAATAAATGATTGAGAAATCAATCAGATACAAAGCTATTTGGTGCCGAAGGCGAGACTCGAACTCGCACGAGCAATTGCCCGCCACCCCCTCAAGATGGTGTGTCTACCAATTCCACCACTTCGGCAAGGACCAACTTTGTATCACTAATCCGATTTCCGTGTCAATACTTTTTTCTGCACTTATTTGGCAGGAGCCTGTGCCGGAGCTTGTTGCGCCGGTGGTACAGGCTGTTGCGGTTTCGTGGCCGGTGCGGTGGGGGCTGCTTTCTGTTGATTCGGCGCCGGAACCCCTTTTGAAGGCATGATCGATGAAGTTCCTGGTTGACCGGAGAGGTAGGCAAGCGTGAGTGATGTAAGCATGAAGACGATGGCGGCGCCGGTGGTGAGCTTGCTCAGGAAGGTCGTTCCGCCTCCGGCACCGAAGACAGACTGGCTGCCGCTGGCCCCGAATGACGCCCCCATTTCCGCTCCTTTTCCTGACTGGAGAAGAACTATTGCAATGAGGGCAATTGATACCAGGATGTGAAGGATGATAAGCAAAATCATCATGATGGATAACTCCGATTGCTTTAGTAAGCTACACTAAATATCACATCGACGTGGTAATGCAAAGAACTAATTACAATTTGTAGTTCGCAATGGCTGCAAAGGAGGGTGCATTGAGGCTGGCACCTCCTACCAAAGCACCGTCGATGTCCGGTTGGGCCATGAGACCCTTGATGTTTTCAGGCTTAACGCTTCCACCGTACAAAATCCGGATTGCCTCGGCTTCGTCACGGCCGTAGAGTCTTGCAATCAAAGCCCTTATGTGGGCATGGGCTTCCTGGGCCTGTTCGTTTGTCGCTGTCTTGCCCGTTCCTATGGCCCAGACAGGTTCATAGGCGATGATGATCTTCGAGAGTTCAGCCATGGGTATATCGCCAAGACCACCGCAAACCTGGCTATCGAGGACCTTGAACGTGTTTCCCGACTCGCGCTCGGCAAGCGTTTCACCTATGCAGAACAGTACGGTGAGCCCGGCGGCGAGGGCAGCCTTGATTTTCCTGTTAACGGTCGTGTCGGTTTCTCCGAAGTATTGCCGACGTTCGGAATGCCCGATAATTACGTGACTGCATCCAGTGTCGCACAGCATGCCGGGCGAAACCTCGCCGGTGTAAGCCCCTTCTTCTTCCCAGAAGCAGTCTTGTGCCGCAAGCATTACGTTTGTGCCTGCAATGACATCCCTGACTTTTCCGAGGACCGTAAACACCGGCGCTACGATAATTTCGACACCCGTTGTCTGTTTAACCAGCGGAATGAGTTCCGAGACGAGATTCACCGCCTCAGCACTCTTCTTGTATAGTTTCCAGTTACCCGCTATGACAGGCGTTCTCATTTTCGGTCTCCTCGCTATTGTTTGCCGTTTTCTTCGAGAACCTTGATGCCGGGAAGTTTTTTACCTTCGAGCAATTCGAGGAAGGCTCCGCCACCGGTGGATATGTAGCTGATTTTGGCATATTCGCCGGCCCGATGAACGGCTACGTCGGTGTCACCGCCACCGACAATGGTCAGTGCGTAGGAGTTGGCGACAGCCGAAACCATGGCAAAGGTGCCGCGGGAGAATGCATCCATTTCGAAGACTCCCATGGGGCCGTTCCAGATGATGGTCTTGGCGTTCTGGAGCGCTTCGGAAAAGAGCGTTACCGTTGCGGGGCCAACGTCGAGGGCCATCCATTCTTCCGGAATCTCCTGGACCGTGGTCACCTTCGTTTCCGCCTCCGGATTGAAGCGGTCAGCGGCAACGCAGTCTATCGGGAGATAAAACTTGATTCCTTTTTCGCGGGCCTTGTTGAATGTTTTGAGGGCAGTCTCGAGGAGGTGCTCTTCTACGAGGGACTTGCCCACATTATAACCGAGGGCCTTCAGGAAGGTAAACGCCATCCCGCCCCCGATGATGATCTTGTCAACCTTGTTGACGAGGCTTTCAAGTACTTCGAGTTTGCCCGATACCTTTGCCCCGCCGAGAATGGCCACGAGTGGCCTGATAGGATTTTGCATGGCCTTCTCGAAGTAATTCATCTCATTCTTCATCAGAAAGCCGGCCGCCACTACCGGAAAACATTTTGAAATGGCCTCGACTGAGGCGTGGGCCCGATGGGAGACGGCAAAGGCGTCATTGATATATATGTCGCAATCGTTGGCAAGCGCCTTGGCAAAGTCGCTGTCGTTCTTTTCCTCACCTTCATAGAAGCGGACGTTTTCAAGCATCACGATGTCGCCCGGTTTCATAGCGTCAATTATTTTCTTAACCTCGTCACCGATGCAATCGGGAGCGAGCTGAACCTCTTTGCCCAAAAGCCGCGAAAGGCGCTTGGCGGCGGGAGCCATCGAATATTTCGGTTTGCGTTCCCCCTTGGGGCGTCCCAGGTGTGAGGCGAGAATGATCTTCGCACCAGCATCAAGGGCGTAGTTGATGGTGGGGAGAACTGCCCGTATGCGGGTATCTTCGGTGATGTTCTGGTGTTCGTCCAGCGGGACGTTGAAATCAACCCTCATGAACACTTTTTTCCCAGCAAGATTATCGATCTCGTCAATATACCGGATAGACATTGATTCCTCCTGGAGCGGTTAGTCTTTGTATTGTGGGCGGCTAACGAGTAGAGTCCCGGGGTAGCCACGATTTGGTTAAAAAAAAGGGGGGATGCTATCCCCCCTCCTCAGTTGCTTCGGGCTTACTTCGCGATTAGCTTCATGAGATCGACAACGCGACAGGAGAAGCCGGTTTCGTTGTCATACCAGGAGAGAACTTTGACCATGTTGCCATCGAGGACCTTGGTGCAGCTCGCATCGACGACGGATGAGAGGTTGCAGCCGTTGAAATCGATGGAAACGAGTGGCTCTTCGCTGAATCCGAGAATTCCTTTGAGGGCGCCTTTGGAGGCCTTTTTGAGGGCAGCGTTGACCTTTTCCGCATCTGTTTTCTTTTTGAGGGTGGCGACAAGGTCAACCACGGAGACGTTGGGGGTCGGGACCCGGATCGCCATGCCGTCGAGCTTGCCTTTGAGCTCCGGCAATACCAGCGAGACAGCCTTGGCGGCACCGGTAGTGGTCGGGATCATCGACATGGCAGCAGCACGGGCCCGGCGCAGGTCCTTGTGGGGGAGGTCGAGAATCTGCTGATCGTTGGTATAGGAGTGAACGGTTGTCACGAGACCTTTTTCGATTCCGAAGGTCTCATGCAGGACCTTGGCGACCGGTGCAAGGCAATTGGTGGTGCAGGATGCATTGGAGATGATGTGGTGCTTCTTCGGATCATAGGCGGTGTGGTTCACCCCCATGACAATGGTTATATCTTCGTTGGTGGCCGGCGCTGAAATAACAACTTTCTTGGCCCCTGCCTTGAGATGCAGCTCGGCTTTCTCGCGGGCAGTGAAGAGCCCAGTTGATTCGAGAACTACATCTATTTTCTCCTGTCTCCAGGGGAGTTGCTCCGGGTTGCGCTCGGCAATAATTTTGATGGGCTTGCCGTTAATGATGATCTCGTTGGTTCCGACCTCGACCTTGCCGGGGAAAATACCGTGGACCGAGTCGTACTTGAGCAGGTGTGCCAGGGTTTTGGCATCGGTGAGGTCGTTAATGGCGACGACTTCGATCCCTTTCTCCTTATACACTGCACGGAGCACCGAACGTCCGATTCTTCCGAAACCGTTGATTGCAACCCTAAGAGCCATTGATCCCTCCCTGAAGAAGTATGTGCAAGCCTGAAGGCTGTGCTATAAACGCGACAATCATATAGAGTTGTCCCACCAACGTCAACTTCTTTTCATGACGCTGAACCCTCTTCCGACAAGGCGCTGCGGTTATTCACGGCAGGCAAATTTAATACGTGAGGGTGTGACGGCAATTATGCTAATATGAACAAAATTCGAAATATACCCGATTTCTTGTTTCTGATATTTTAATGAAGAATACTCTTGAAAAACGGATCATACTTTTTGCCTTTGCGATTTTGCTCCTGACGATTGCCGCAAACTCGGGGATGGACATCGTGGGGTTCCGGCGCGATTATGTTCAGGCTCTCATCCTGCGGTCGCAAAGTCTTGGCCTGTCCCTCAAGACAAACATTGAAAAGGTGATAGGGCTCGGGCTCGATGTCCGTGAGATCACCGGGTTGACGGAGCGTTGTGCCGAGCTCGTTCAATCCAGCCCCGAAATTGCTTACTGCGTCATCACCGACAGCGAGGGCAAGGTCCTGTTCTACAATGATGTATCCTTCAGCAAGCTCCGGTTTGACATCATCAAGAAGGCGCTTACAACTCGACTTGACCAAAGCATTCACCTGATCGGCGACGAGAAGGAATATTACGACACGGTTACGCCTGTCCGCGCATCCGACGGGAAGCAGGTGGCACTCATCCATATCGGCTTTTCGGATGATGTGATTGCACAAAAGGTCAACCGGATCATTCTTCGTTCTCTCATCGTCCTCGCGATTTTCTTTCTTATCTCTTTTTCCCTCGTGGTGATATTTGTCAAAAAAAGTATCGTCCAGCCCATTTCCGCTCTTCTCAATGGGGTGAAAAAGGTCTCGGAGGGCGACTTCGAGCAGCGAATCAAGTCGCTTCCAGTCTATGAGTTCGACGAGTTGGCCAAGAACGTCAATGTCATGTCCGAAGCCCTCAAAAACAGGGAAGAAGAGATCCGGCGCAATTATCAGGAGCTTGAAAATATACACAACGATCTTCATTCATCATACCTCAAGCTTGAAACCTTGAGCCTGGACCTGGAGAAGTCCGAAGAGCTCTACAAGTCGCTCCTTGAGGATGCCAGTGACGCCATCGTCGTTATCGACGAAAACGAGATTGTTAAAATGGCCAACAAGATGGCGGAGGAGTTCTTCGATCTCGGTTCCGGCGAGATTGTCGGCCTTCCACTTGCCCGAATGCTTGCCCATATAGGCACAATCAACGCACCAGTTGTCCACTCATTTTTTCAACAGGCAGGGAAGGGTAAGCAGGTAGCCGAAGAGATACGGTTTCTGCGCTCCGGAGGCGTGGAGGTCGTCGGACTTATCCATGCCAATATGGTCACCATTGGAAGCGAAAAGCTCATACAGGCCATAATCCGGGACGTGACCCGGGAACGTGAAATTCTGTTCAATCTTGAGAAGAGTGCCACCGACCTAGCCCGCCTCAACAAGATGAAAGATTCGTTTCTCGGCATTGCTTCCCATGAGCTGAAGACCCCCCTCACCGTTATCATGGGCTATGCCGAGTTGATTCTTTCCGATCTTCCCGACAAGCTCGACCAGAACATTCTCGAAATGATCCAGAACATCGCCAACGCTGCAGCGAGGCTCGATGGCATCGTCAAGGACATGGTGGATATCTCCATGATCGACGAAAAGCGTCTCCACCTGCGACTCGATGAAGTCAACGTCAACCAGCTTGTCATGGATTCGGTCAATGAACTCCGATTCTTTGTTTCGATGCGCAAGCAACAGATCGACGTGGAGCTGGATGAAGCGATTCCCTCAATAAAGGGAGACCGTGTCCGGCTGATGCAGCTACTGTCCAATGTCATCGGCAATTCCATTAAATTCACCCCGGATGCGGGAAAAATCATGATATCTACACGGTCCAAGTATTTGCTGCGTTCCAAGCAGCACCCCACCTCCGAGCCGATACCGCAAGTGGTCAATATTGGAAAGGATCAGCACCTCTACGTGGAGATAACCGTGGCCGATACCGGCATCGGCATAGATCTCGACGACCAGCTTCGAATCTTTGACAAGTTTTACGAGGTGGGGAATATCGAAGAGCACAGTTCCGGTAAAGTGGCTTTCAAGTCCCGCGGGGCCGGGCTCGGGCTGTCGATCGCCAAAGGAATTGTCGAGATGCACGGCGGTGAAGTATGGGTCGAGTCCCCCGGCTATAACCCGGAACAGTTCCCCGGATCTACTTTCCACATTGTTTTGCCTCTCAACCCGGTCACCGGCGACGGGACCATCGATTATCTGAACCTTCTAGAGTAGGAATGCTTGATTCATTAAAAAAAACTACCGTGTTTCGCCTTGAATATCGCACAGCATTTCGGTATAAAAAATTGGTTATGCCTTTTGGCCATGCCTGCGTTGTCGGGGCAATCACACGGAGGGATCGTGAAGGTCTGCCTGCTCGCCAGTGGAAGCAAGGGAAACTCCCTCTATGTGGAGTCGGGCGAAAGCAGAATTCTCGTTGATGCAGGACTTTCCGCACGAGAGATTGTACGCCGGCTTGCCGTAATCGGGGTCGATGCTGCAGAGTTGGACGGACTATTTGTGAGTCACGAGCATGTGGATCATGTGCGCGGGGTAGGGGTGCTGGCCCGCAGATACCATCTGCCGGTCTATGTCAGCTATCCGACCCACCGGGCGATTGGCGAAAGCCTGCAGGGTATTCCGGTTACGGAGTTTGAATCGGGCTATTCTTTCATGTTTCAGGATCTTCTGGTCGATCCGTTCCCCATCACCCACGATGCCTGTGACCCTGTTGGGTTTACCTTTGAATGCGCTGAGGGGAAGATCGGGGTCGCGACCGATTTCGGCGTGGCGACCCGACTCGTCGCCGACAAGCTCAAGCAGTGCCGGGTTCTTGTGCTCGAATCGAATCATGACGAAGAGATGCTGATAAACGGCCCCTATCCCTGGCATCTTAAGCAGCGGATCAAGTCCCGTCACGGTCATCTATCCAACAACGATTCAGCAGCCCTGTTGTCGGATCTGCTGAGCTCCGGGCTTGAGGGCCTCTTCCTTGCACACCTCTCTGAAGTCAACAACGACCCGGCTGTTGCACGGGACG
>JAJZUC010000096.1 GCA_021847245.1 Deltaproteobacteria bacterium
GAGCGGGAGATCCCGCTGATCGGCTTCGGCGCCATGCTGATGGAGGGGTTCGTGGCGGTGATGGCGCTCGTGGCGGCCACGATCCTCATCCCCGGCGACTACTTCGCCATCAACAGCAAGCTCTCCTTCGACGCCATCGCGGCCCTCGGGTTTCCGGTGGAGCGGGTGCGGGAACTCTCGGCCATGGTGGGGACCGACGTGGCGGGACGCCCCGGCGGCGCGGTCTCCCTGGCGGTCGGGATGGCCTCGATCCTCTCGGCGCTTCCCGGGATGCGGGGGCTCATGCCCTACTGGTACAACTTCGCCCTGATGTTCGAGGCCCTCTTCATCCTGACCACCGTCGACACCGGCACCCGGGTGGCCCGCTTCCTCCTCCAGGAGCTGGGGAGCCGGCTCTATGCCCCCCTCGGCCGCCCCCGCTGGCTTCCCGGCATCATCGTCACGAGCCTTCTCGTGGTGTCCGCCTGGTCGTATCTCATCTGGTCCGGCAACGTCGCCACCATCTGGCCGATGTTCGGGGTTTCCAACCAGCTTCTGGCCGCCATCGCCCTCGGCATCGGGACCACGGTCCTCATCAAGAACGGTAAGGCGCGCTACGCCTGGACCACCGTTATCCCCATGGCGTTCATGTACACAACCACCTTCACCGCCTCGTGGAAACTGGCCGGCACCTTCCTCGGCAAGGCGACCAAGGTCACCGGGGTCGAGGCCTTCACCCTGCGGATGAACGCCTGCCTCGTGGCGTTGATGGCGGTCCTGGCGGTGGTGACCCTGATCGACATGGCCTACAAGTGGTACGGCTACCTGACGGCGACGCGGGAGGTGGTTACGAGCGAGGTGCTGGAGTACGAGGAGGCGGCGTGAGGAGCTCCGTGACGGTCACCCTCATCGCCGCCATGGCCGCGAACCGGGTCATCGGGCAGGATGGCGCCCTGCCGTGGCACCTTCCCGACGATCTGGCCCGGTTCCGGACCATCACCCTGGGGCACCCGGTCGTCATGGGACGAAAGACCTTCGAGGCGATCGGTCGACCCCTCCCCGGGCGGCGGAACATCGTCCTCTCCCGGCGCGCGGGGTACACCCCGCAGGGGGTGCTGGTGGCCCGAAGCCTTGCCGAGGCCCTGGCGCTGGCCGGTGACGTCGCCGAGCTCTTCGTCTGCGGCGGCGGCGAGATCTACCGGGAGGCGCTGCCCCTGGCCGACCGGATCCGCCTCACCCTCATCCACCGCGACTATCCGGGGGATGCCACCTTCCCCGAGCTTCCCCCCGATTTCGTCGAAGTGGAACGGGTGGAGGCCGATGGCGATCCCCCTCACACCTTTGTCACCTTCGAGCGGCGAAGGGGGGAGGCCCCATGAGTGCCGTCTTGCGCCGCTACGCCGTCTTCCTGGTCCCGGTCCCGGACGATTTCCGCTATGCCGAGGGGGTGATCCGGGAGCTCGCCGACCGCTACGACGCCCCTCCCTTCGAGCCCCACGTGACCCTCTGCACCGGTGCCTTCGCCGACGAGGGGGAGCTGGCGCCGCTGCGGCGGGCCCTGGCGCAGGCGGCGGCCGAGACGGGACCCCTCTCCCTGCGGATCGCGGGGCTCGGCACCACCGAAGAGTACTTCCGGACCCTCTTCCTCGCCTTCGAGGAAGAGCCGGCGCTGCGGCAGCTCCACGAGGCGGTGAAGGGAGCCGCACCGGGGGGAAGCGATTACCGCTTCGAGCCGCACCTCTCCCTCCTCTACGCGGAGATGCCGCTGGCGGAGAAGGAGATGGCGGCCCGCACCGTGACCCTCGACCGAAGCGAGATCCGCTTCCGCGAGGTGAAGATCGTCACCCCCGACCCGATCGGCGGGTGGAGCGACACCCGGCGCTGGAAGACCCTCTTCCGGGTACGGCTCGGGGAGCCGGCGGCAAGGATCCGGGCGGTGCTCTTCGACTTCGGCGGGGTGCTGGCCGAGGAGGGATTCCGCGAGGGGCTCTTCGAGCTTGCCCGGCGCCAGGGGCTCGACCCGATCGAGGTCCACGGCGCCGGGATGGATGCGGTCTACGAGAGCGGCTATGTCCTCGGGAAGGGGAGCGAGGCCGCGTTCTGGCGCCTCATGCGGGAGCGCACCGGGGTGCGGGGGAGCGACCGGGAGCTTTCGGAGATGATCCTCTCCCGCTTCGTCCTTCGTCCCCGGATGCTGGAGGCGGTCCGGGAGCTGCGCCGGCAGGGGTGCCTGACCGCCATCGTCAGCGACCAGACCGACTGGCTGGAGCAGCTCGACCGCCAGCATGGCTTCTCCCGGGAGTTCGACCGGCTTTTCAACAGCTTCCGTCTCGGCAAGGGGAAGCGGGATCCCTCGCTTTTCGACGACGTGGCCCGGGAGCTGGGGGTCGAGCCCGGGGAGGCGCTCTTCGTGGACGACATGCTTGCCAACGTGGTCCGGGCCGAGAGCCGGGGGATGCGGGGAATTGTCTTCGAGGATGAGGAGCGGTTCCTGGCGGAGCTGAAGCGGTACGTGGAGGGGGAGCCTACGGGGTGACGTTTTCTTGTCCGGGGGGTGGTGATAGTCGGTTATTTGGCGTGGGCTGATGGCCGAATGCGCAGGGCAGTTTCCGTATCCGGCGTAATTCCGCCGTGTTGGGCGCGGGTGTCTCTCGTTTCGTTGCGATCGGTTGTGACTTTCTGGCTGGCGCGATTATTGAAAGTTAAAGTCTGGGTCCGATGACCCGATTCCATGGTTTGAAGTTACGGAAGCGAGGCGCACCATGGCGGCACTGGAAGCGGCGGAATGGTTCTCAAAAGGGCTGGAGGCCCTGGGCCACGACCACGTCTATCTGGCCCGCACCTGTTTCGAGCGGGCGGCGGAGATGGATCTGACCCCGGAGTCGTGTTCGTACCTGGCCCTTTGCCAGGCGAAGACCCGGGGGAAATTCGGCGATGCCATCGAGCTTGCCCGGCACTCCATCGCGGGGGAGCCGGAGAACACGGTTCATTACCTGAACCTCGGACGGATCTATCTCCTGGCCGGCAAGAGGCGGGAGGCGATCGACACCTTCCGGGAGGGAATGAAGTACGGCCGGAACGAGGAAATCGTCGCCGAGCTGGAGAAGGTCGGCCTCAGGAAACCCCCTCCCATTCCGTCGCTGCCGCGCAGCCATCCCCTCAACAAGTATCTCGGCATTCTCCTGGCACGGCTGGGGTTGCGGTAGCATAAGCGAAGAAGGGCGTCCGGATGGCGGACGCCCTTCGCGTTTTTAGAAGACGAAGCCGAGGGTGACCTGGAATTTGTCGTTGTCCAGCGGTTTCTCGCCGGCCCCGCGGTGATCGCCGTAGATCTGGTAGTCGGCCTTGATGGCAACGGTGGCAACCGGCTTGAAGGAGAAGCCGAAGGTGGTGTAGTTCCGGTCGTATTTCCCGCTCGCCAGGGCGGGGTCGGCAATCCCCCCCTGCTGGGTGTCGAATTCGGACCAGCGGGCGAAGGCGACGAGGTCGGCTTCGGCCAGTTTCCCTTTCTTCAGGGCCGCGGGCATCAGGTGGTAGGCCCCCTCGACCCAGTAGCCCGACATCCGGTGGCCGATGTCGCCCGCCAGGACCCCCGGGTTGTCCTGGATGACCTGGACGTACTCGCCGGCGAGCTCGAAGTCGCTGATGCGGTACTTGCCGTCGAAGGCGAGGATGGTGGTGTAGGCGTCGGGCGCCCCCTGGGGCGCCGAGTTGCCGGTGTAGAAGGAGAGGTTGGTGTAGAGGTTTGTCAGGGGTCGCAGTTCGAGGCGTCCCGTTACCGCCTTCCCCCGGTTGTTGTCCTCGTTCAGGTTCTGGCGGCCGCCGCGCAGGCCGTTTTTGGCCGAGAACTCCGCGCCGTTGAGGCCGTTCATCACGAGGAGCTGGTAATCGGCCTTGGGGCCCAGGGCGCCATGGATGCCGATCCCCATCTCCCGCCAGGTGGAGGGGATGAGGTACGTATCGAGCTGCGGCCGTTCCGAAGAGTTGAAGTTGGTCGGCTCGTGGTAGAGGTTGGTGGCCCCCAGCGGCACGAGCATGATCCCCGCCTTCACATTGAAGGGGGAGGCGATCCTGAAGTCGAGAAACGCCTGTTCCACCGTCACCTCGCCGGAGAGCTCCCCCTCGTCGTTCAGTTCATCCTTCACCCCGCCGTGCTCCCACTCCAGCTCCGTATTGAGAGTGACCCAGTCGGCCAGCTCCGAGCTCACGTAGAGCACGAAGCGGTGCGGATCGAAGGTGTTTCCCCCCCCTGCCGTTGCCGTTTTCGCGCTTCATGATGTAGTCGAGCTCGCCGTAGCCGCCGATCCGCGTCCGGTCCCAGACCCCTTTCAGGTACCCTTCGTCCCGGGCCGCGGGCGCGGCGGGCGCGGCGGCCCTTTCGGCCGAAGCGTCTCGACCTGGCCGCTCAGCTCGTCGAGCCCGCGCTGCAGCTCTTCCACGGTGGCGGCGCGGGCCATGGTGACCGCGGCGAGCAGGATCGACGCGGCTGCGGGGATGATGAAGCGTTTCTTCATGTGCAATTCCTCCTTTGATGGTGTGCATGGCGGAAAGGTTCACCGTCGGACGGCGACTCTTCTCACCTTTGAAAATGAAAGAAAATGAAAGTCATATTCATTTAAATGACGCACCGCTCCCTGTGCGGTGTCTGCCGGGGGGGGATTGCGAGAGCCCGGCTGCAGCGCTGTTTGCGTCAAAAATGAAAGTCTTTTTCAACTAGCACGACCCGGCCGGCGGCGTCAAGGGGGGATCGTATTATTTATCTCCAATCTTGCAGGGGCGTTGACGGGGAGAGGGGCGCGGTGCTACCTTGTCCGCCATGGAAGCGAGCCGTTCGGAAGCCATTGTCCTGGGCGCCATGGACTACCGTGAAAGCGACCGGATCGTCACGCTCTTCCCCCTGCAGCACGGCAAGGTGCGGGGGGTGGCGAAGGGGGCGAAGCGGAGCATGCGGCGCTTCGGCGGGGCGCTGGAGCCCTTCGCCCGCCTGGGGGTGGAACTGGTGGTGCGGGAGGGGCTTTCGTCGCTTCGGGGGGCCGACATCGTCTCGCTCTATCCCCGCATCCGGGCCGATCTCCTGAAGATCGCCCTTGCCGGCTACGCCGTGGAGATCTCGGACCGGTTCCTCCCCGACGGCGCCCCCTCTCCCCGGCTCTTCCGTCTTCTCGCCGCCTACCTGGAGCATCTGGAGCAGGGGGAGGCCCGTGCTGCGGACCGCCGCTTCTTCGAGGCGAATTTCCTCAACATCCTCGGCTACCGCCTCGCCCTGGACCGGTGCGCGGCGTGCGGGGAGGAGCTGTCGCCGGAGGCGGCGCGCCGTATCGGAACGGGGGGGGCGGTCCTCTGCGGCGCCTGCGGCAGGGTCGGCACCCCGGTCGGGCCGGGGACCGTCCGGCTCCTCACTCTCTGCCTCGGGACGGGGCGCTTCGGCGCAGTGACCTTTCCCCCCGCGGCGCTGCGCGAGGCGGGCGAACTCCTCGACGGCGCCATCTCCGCCCACCTGGCCCGCCCCCTGAACTCCCTCGCCTTTCTGCGCCAGATCGAGACAGAACCGCTCGACGCCGCTCGAACGCGGCGGCCGGTTGTCCAAGAAGAAACTAATTGACAGCCCCTAAGGAGCTGTGTAGCATCCACCGAGTTTCAACCTCGCTCCCACCTTGTTTCTCCGAAGGAAAATGCCCTTCACCCAAAATCAAGCGGACTCCGGAAAAGCACGGGATCGAGCAGGATGATTCCCGGAGATGCGGACTCATCGCGCGCTGAATTGCCGGTCACCGGATTATCCGGAGGAATGTCATTGGACCTGATCGATACAACGAGAGGAGGGACCCGCCGGTGGCCGGCACAACCGCGCTCGCTCGCTCTCCGCTGATCGACGACCTCCTTGCCCGCGGGCACGAGTTCTCCTTCGCCCAGGTCATGCGCCTGACCCGCGCGCATCTTGGCGCCGGCGGCAAGGAGGGACTCCCCTGGCAGGACCGGGTACGGGTCCGGCCTGCCCTCTCCCTGGCCTTTCCGCCTGCCGACGTCGCCCGGGTCGAAAGAACGGGGCGCGACAACGCCGACCTTCTGATCACTGCCACCTTTCTGGGGCTGTACGGCTCTTCCTCTCCCCTGCCGACCTTCTACACCGAAGAGTTGCTGGACGAGGCCGCCGCCGATTCATCGGCCGGCCGCGACCTTCTCGACATACTCCACCAGCGGCTGTATCAGCTCTACTTCCAGTGCTGGAGCAAGTACCGGCTCTTCGTCCGGGTGACGGAAGAGAAAGATTCCCGGGAGCGGGAGCGGCTTCTCTGTCTGATCGGCCTCGGAGAAAAGGAGCTGCGCGACAGTCTCCCCGACGCCTGGTCCCTCGTCCGTTACGCCGGGCTTCTCACCCGGTTCCGCCGCTCGGCCGAGGGGTTGCAAACCCTGCTGCGGGATGCCCTGGGGATCGAGAAACTTAAGGTGGAGCAGTGCCTCCCGCGCACGGTGCCGATTTCCGACGACCAGCAGATGCGCCTGGGGGTCTCCGGCGTGAGCCTGGGGATTAACAGCATCCTGGGGAGCGAAATGCTCGACCGGATGGGGAAATTCCGCATCCATATCGGTCCCCTGACAAAGAAGGAGTTAGACAGCCTGCTCCCCGACACCCCGCGCCATGAGAAGCTCGCAAGGCTCGTCAGGCTCTACATCTTTGACCCGCACGACTTCGACCTCAAGCTCACGCAGGCCGCCGGCGCGGCCGAGCCGATCTGTCTGGGCGCCCCCAACACCCCGCGCCTCGGGTGGAACACCTGGTGCTTTTCCGGCGACACGCTGGGAGAGGTAAGCACCGTCTTCCCACTTGCCGCGTCCGCGGCAGCCGCGCCCACACCTGCTGTCGGCGACTTCGACGACGCACCGGAAAGAAAAGAGTCATCAACCCTTGTCGACTACTACCAGGAGGAGCTGGCAAAACTGCGCGAGCTGGCCGCCGGCTACGTTGCCAACCACCCCGGATTGGCCCCAATGGTCAGCGGGCAGCAGGCCGATCCCGGCATAGAGCGGCTCTTCGAAGGGGTCGCCTTCCTCAATGCCAATCTGCGGCAGAAGCTGGACGACGATATTCCGGAGGTTATCCACGAACTGACCGAGGCCCTTCACCCCTGGAACCTGCGGCCGATACCGGCAACCACCATCGTCGCCTTCACTCCCCGGCCGGAGCTCGTGCAGCCGCTGCCGATCCCCGCCGGCGCGGAAGTCGCCTCCGTTCCGGTGCAAGGGATCAGATGCCGGTTCAGGACCTGCTTCGACGTGACGGTGCACCCCTTGACGCTGCTCGACGCCTCGTTCTCCCAGCCATCCGGCCGGGCCCCGGCGATCAGGCTGCAGTGCGCATTGATCGGCATCGGTCTTTCCGGTTGGAACCCGAAGACCCTCCGCTTCTTTCTCGGAGACCACCATCCGGCGGCCTGCGACCTGTACCTGCTCCTCATGCGCCACCTGAAGCGGATAACGATCACCTCCACTGACAGCGGCGCGGCCGTCGAAATTCCAACCGACTGTCTGAAACCGGCCGGCCTTGCCGGCGACGAAACCTTGCTCACGAAAAATGCCGGCACCATGGCCGGGCATCTGGTTCTTCAGGAATACTTCCTGTTTCCCGACAAATTCCTCTTCGTCGACCTGCACGGACTGGAAGCCTGCCGCACCCTCGGCGAGGGCTCACGGTTCGAGATCAGGTTCGAGCTGACCGCCGCCCCGCCGATCGTACCGCAGGTAAACGAAAAGAGTTTCGTCCTTTTTGCCACGCCGGTCGTCAATCTGTTCGAGCACAAGGCCAGGCCTATAACGTTCGCGAGCGGAAAAAACGTGCAAAAGGTCCGTCCGGCGGGAAACAATCCGGCCCATTACCACATCTACTCCGTGGACCGGATAACCGAAGTTGACATGGACGCTGTCGAGAAAAAAAGCTACGCCATCCACTCTCCCTTGCGCCAGGGTTCGGCTGGCGACCACTGCCACGTCACGCGGAAAAAATCACCCCTGGGAGAGGGCTTTGACACATTCCTCTCGATTCCGCGGCACGGACACGAAAACCCGACTCCCAGACTGAAGCTCGACATCGATCTGACCTGCACCAACGGGGAGCTGCCGGAGCGGCTCACCATCGGCGACGTTTGCATGGCGACCGCTTCCAGCCCCGAATCCGCGACATTCCGTAACATCAAGCCGGTTACGTTCTCTGTCAATCCCGGAAGCGAGCAAAATCGACAATGGAGGCTTCTTGCCGGCTTTTCACTCAATCGCGCCTCGCTGGAGGTTGCCGACAACCTCCGGGCAATACTCAGGCTCTTCATTCCCGCAAACAGTCGCGACCAGGCAACGGTCAAGGCAAACCTGGGACGACTGGAGGCGATCGAATCGATTGACGCGAAACCGGCCGACAGACTGATGGGTCCCCGCATGTGCCGTGGGTATGAAATCATGGCAAAGATCAACGGTGATCAGTTTGCCGGTCCGGGCGATCTGTATCTGTTCAGCGCGGTTCTGGAACGGTTTCTGGGCGGGTATGTCTCGGAGAATTGCTTTATTCGGCTAGGGAGCATTCCCTGTTTTTGTAACGTTACTTGACCCCATCGACCTGCCCCACAAAAAAAGCTGGACATTCTCCTCGTTTCCCCCTATCGTACACTGGGAAACCAGGAGGAAACGAGATGACACAG
>JAJZUC010000097.1 GCA_021847245.1 Deltaproteobacteria bacterium
GGTGATGCCGGCGCCGCAGCGGTGGACAAGACCCGCATTTGCCGTCCCGCCGAAAAGATTCTCCATCATGAATTTAGCCCAGTGCTGGTCGCTGAACTTGAGCGGAAGGCCGGAAAGCGACAGCATCAGGAAGCTGATGATGACGAGGAGGTGAAGGAAGATATGCCGTCTCTTGAATCGACGGTACACCTTGTGGGAGTCGGGGATGTGATGATGTTCAAGGTGACCCTCGATCAGTGCCTGCTGCTTCTCGCGGTTTTCGACAAACCCGCGGAACATCCAGAGAAGGGTATGCACCCAGAAGACCCCGAAGGTGCCGATGAGCAGGCCCGTCATGGCGATGAAGGTATAGTAGAGGATCGGGAATTTCTCCCGATCGCTGTGCTCGCCGTGGGCGTAGAACTTGGTAAAGAGCGGGGTCGCCTTCGGATGGCACTTGGCGCAGGTGGCAGTGAGGTTCTGGGGGTTTACGCTTGAATTCGGATCCTTGGCGGGAAGGACCGAGTGGGCGGTGTGACAGTCGGCACATCCTGCGACCCGCTCCGGGAAGCCGAGGCGGTAGTTCTTGCCGTGGTAGCTTTCCATGTAGGTCGCGACAGCGACGGTGAAGACATTGTTGCGCTTCATCATCTTCTCGTCGGCGTGACACTTCATGCAGACCTTGGTGTGGAATTCGCGGTTCTCCTTCGACTTCGGGTCGCCGAGGGGTTTGATCGCGTGGAGGTTATGGCAGTCGTTACAGGCGGCGGAATCCATATTGCCGGCCGCCACCGCCTTGCCATGGATCGAGTTGCGGTAGGCCGCCTCCTTGTCGTGGCACTGGATGCACTTGGCCACCACCTTGCGCTTGTCCTTGTTCCAGTAGGTGTGGGTGTGAATGTCCGTGTGACAGTCGGCACACATCACGTCCTTCTGGGCGTGGACGCTTGCGTAGTGTTCCGCGTTCTCCTTCTTGTGACAACGCTCGCAGCGCACCTTGTTGACCTTCGTCTCACCCTTCATGTGCTTGGCGAGATCGGTAATCTCGACGTGGCAACTGGTGCAGGCGTTCTTGCCGTGCACAGACGCGGCAAACGCAGTGGCCGAAATCTTATTGCTGTGGCAACCAAGACACGTGGCCGGATCGATGGCCATGCCACTTTCGGCTGCCGCTGGCCTGGCAAGCGCCATGAGCAGCAACATTGCAGGGAACAACCGATAGAACCTCGACAACATGAATGCTCCTCCTAGTTTAGATTTGCTCCCAAAATAGAACGCAGTATCTAGCCGTGAACCGAAACTACGACTTCTGTCAACGGGTACGCTCATCAGGGCCCACATCGTATTGTATTTTCAGTCGGCTACGACCTGGGAAATCTCTACCAATTCATAAAACATGATTTTAGAATATAAATAAAACTCAATGAAATCGCATCAATCCCGGCGATAGTAATACCGGCAACCACAAAAAGCAACAGGAAATGTATGAATTTTCTATACATCCGGAGACCGTGATGGAACCAACTACCTGCCGTTACGATGCGAATGCAACGATCCCTTCCGACAGGGCAATTTCGAGGAAAGAAGCGGCTTCGGCGTCGGGAACCTGCACGAGGCGGGCAATCTGCACGGCTGGCGTTACACCATCGAGGGCGGAAAGAAACTGGTACTGCTGCTCGGTGAGCGACTCGGTGTAGACCTCGCCCCCCCGGGGGTAAATAGCCGCCCAGGAGCCGGAGGGGGAAAAGCATGCCGCAAACTCCCCGAGGTCAAACTCTCCCGCCTCCAGCAAATCGGTTATTTCATATGAAAACCGAACGAGGCGCGCCGACGGAGTGAGAAGACAGGGGCAAAAGAGGAGATCCTCCGCTGCAAGGGCACGATCGGTGGGAATCTCAGGTGGGACGGCGAGAAGTGCCGCGGCAAAGTGATAATGGTAATCTACAAGATCGAGTGCGAGGAGAAGAAGATTCTCCCTGCCCGCCTCAGCGAAGGCGAGTCCGAGAAAGTTGCGCTGGAGCATCCAGACTTCAACGTCTGTCAGACCCTGCTCGTGGGGCGCGCCCGCAGAATCGGCCAGCCAACGGCCAAACTTCTTGAGCAGGGCGGCGGGAGACAGGCCGAGGGCAGCGGTTATCGAGGTGAACCACGCCACTGCCTTGCCTCGACTGTAGAAAATGTCGGCTGCGGTGGCAAGCCGTGCCGCCTCGGCCATGTCGGCGGGGGGAAAAGTCGGGGACCCGAGGAGGGTGTATGGCGGGGCCGCATGGTGGACCAATCCCGCCGCGGCTGCCCGCCGCGCCAGGGGGGTGCCCGGCAGCACCGCAAGAGGGAAGATATCGAGATGATTGGGGTAGAGAGAGAGGGCAAAGTCAAGCGTCCTCTCGAACCCCTGAATCGAATCGCCGGGAAGTCCGTAGATGAGATCGAACCCGAAGACGGCGCCGCTTTCGTTGAGGAGCGCGACGCGCCCGGCAAAGTCCCGCGGATCGAACCCGCGACGAACCCCCTTGAGTACGGCGGGGTCGGCACTCTGGAGACCGATCTGGAGCGAACAGGTGATGGATGCGAAGAGTCGTGCCATTTCCCGGTCGATGAACTCGCTTCTGACCTCGAAATGAAAGTGGACGTGGGGGGCGCGGGCGCGGATCATCCGCAGGATGGTCTTCGCCGCTCGCCGGTCGACGTTGAAGGTTGAATCGAGGACAAAGACCTGGGAGACGCGACTCCGGACGATGGAGTCGAGCTCCTCGTCGATCCGCTCCATCGAAAAACGCCTGACCCCCCGCGACCCCTTGTAATCGAAGCAGTATTCGCACCCGAAGTCGCACCCCCGGGAGAGCTGCCAGAGAAGGCCGGGATAGCGCCGGATATCAAGCACCCCCGAGAGAAGGGGGGAAGGGAGCGTATCGAGAAGCTGGACACTGCGGGGGGGAGCAAGGACGACTGCATCGTCCTGACGAAATGCCGTGCCGTCGACCCCGCGGGGCATCGCGCCCCGGCGCAACTGCGCCATCGTCTCCAGAAACGGGATCTCTCCCTCTCCCAGAATGAGGAAGTCATAGGGCAATGATGCAAGGAGTCCCTCGGGGTCTGCGGTCGCCTCGGGGCCACCGGCAAAGAGAACGATCCCCGGGGCGATCCCGCGGAGGAGGGTAGCGACCCGATCTGCGGCGGAGCGGTTCCAGAGATAGAGCGAAAAACCGACGACGTCGGGGGAGTGCCCGGCGATGGCACGCACCACCTCGCCGGCATCGTCGCCAGCGAAGAAATCGCACAGTTCAACGGAGACCGTTGCCGCCAAATCCTCGTCGGTGGAGAGGTAGGCCTTCAGAAAAGCGTTGGCGAGGGGAACCGCCTGGGGGGAGGGGGCGGAATGGATGGCGACAAGAACGACTCTCACGGGGATCTGCTCCGATCCGGCCTGCGGCTACCTGCGCAGACGGGCCTTGATCTTGGGGACTCCCCCTTCCACCATCACACGAAACTCCACCGGGGCATCGCCATAGCGGGCCACGATTGCCGGACGCTGCCTCTCGATGGCTGCAGCGACCATGTCGCGGGTGATGGTAGCGGCTGAAAGCCCGCATGCCGCGCGTGCCGCCACGAACTGGCGGTAGATCTCGTCGGTATCGCCGGCGGAAACCACGGGCCGGGAGGGCTCCGCAGGAGGAGCGGTCGGTCGTGGACCGTCGTCGGGCCGCTGGTGCATGGCCATCCGGAAACGGTCACGGGAGTACCTCCCCTCCTCCATGAGCCGAAGGATCCGGTTCCAGTACTGCCGGTAACTGTTGAGGCGGGAAATGAGGGAATTGTACTTGAAGCTGAGCATGGTGTTGACGATCTTGACGTTGGCGTACTTGCGCGCCAGCCGTTCGACCGTCTCCAGGAGGCGCAGGGGCTCGCGCTTCTCGAGGCCGAGGAAGTACTGCTCGTACTTGATGATCAGCTCGTTGAGTCCCTGCTCGAACTGGGCTATGTCCTCCGGAATTCCCATAGACTCTCCCGCGACAAGAGTACCGCAGAACAGCGCACGGTGTAAAGGCGAAAGGGGGAGAGGCCTCCCCCTAATTCCTTGACTTGCCGTTCCGCTATCGTTTAAAGTAAAACATTTCTTAACCTTAGCGGTTATATTGAGGAGGTTTCGTCCATGGCTGATCTCGCCGCCGTCATTCTCGCCGCTGGCAAGGGCACGCGAATGAAATCGGATCTGGTGAAGGTGATGCACCCCCTGGCCGGAGCGCCGATGGTAGCCTGGCCGGTGGAAACGGCCCGGCAGTCGGGTGCGTCGCGCATCGTGGCGGTGATCGGGCACCAGGCGGAAACAATCCGCGAATATTTTGCCGGCCAGACCGATATCTCCTTTGCGCTCCAGAAAGAGCAGCTCGGCACCGGCCACGCCGTTGCGTGCGCTGCAGGGCTTCTGGGCGGCTTCACGGGGACGGTGCTGATCCTCTGCGGCGACGTACCACTCATCCGCTCCCAAACCCTCCGGGCCATGGCTGAGACCCATACCGCCTCGGGGGCGGTTCTCACGGTGCTGACCACCCACGTAGAAAACCCCTGCGGCTACGGGCGCATCATCCGCGGTTTCGACGGCAGGGTTATCCGGATCGTCGAAGAAAAGGACGCCACCCCCGAAGAACGATCCCTTTCCGAGATCAACGCCGGCATCTACTGCGCCGACGCCCCGTTTCTCTTCGAAGCGGTCTCACGGCTCGGCAATGACAACGCCCAGGGCGAATACTACCTGACAGACATCGTCACCCAGGCCGCCGAGCGGGGGCTGCGCTGCAGCGCCCATGCGGTTGCCGACCCGGTGGAGGTGATGGGAGTCAATGACCGGGTTCAGCTTGCAGAGGCGGCCCGGCACGCCCGCCGGCGCATCGGCGAGACCTTGATGCTCGACGGGGTCACCATCGTCGATCCGTCGGCAACCTATATCGACCGGGGGGTTGTCGTGGACCGCGACACGACGGTTCATCCCGGCGTGCACCTCGCCGGCGAGACACGGATCGGCACCGGCTGCATCGTCGAGTCGGGGGCGGTGATCAAGGGGAGCACCCTCGGCGACGGATGCGTCGTGGAGCCGGGAGCGGTCATCCGCAACTGCCGCATCGGAAACAACGTGGTGGTCAAGGCCGGAACGGTGATGGAAGACGCGATGATCCACGAGCACGCCGCCATCGGCCCCATGGCCCACCTGCGGCCGGGGACCGAGCTCGGCCCCCAGGTCAAGATCGGCAACTTCGTGGAAACGAAGAAGATCACCATGGGCGAAGGCTCCAAGGCATCCCACCTCACCTACCTGGGGGATGCCGCCATCGGGAAGAACGTCAACGTGGGATGCGGCACCATCACCTGCAACTACGACGGGGTCCGCAAGCACCGGACCGTCATCGGGGACGACGTCTTCGTCGGCAGCGACGTCCAGTTCGTGGCGCCGGTGACCATCGGGCGCAACTCCCTCATCGCCGCCGGCACCACCGTCACCCGGGACGTCCCCCCCGATTCCCTCGCCATCGCCCGGGTACCCCAGGTGAACAAGGAAGGATGGAAACTAAAAAAGCGTGAGGAGTAAGGTGTCAGGAGCTCACTCCTCACTGGAGGAAATATGTGCGGTATCGTAGGCTATATCGGCGCCCGGGAAGCGACCCCCATCATCCTCGACGGCCTCAAGCGTCTGGAATACCGGGGATACGACTCGGCGGGCATCTGTACCATCCAGGACAGCACGGCCGACAAGCGGCGGAGCGAGGGGAAACTCTTCAACCTCGAGCAGTTGCTCCGGGACAACCCCCTCACGGGGCACATCGGCATCGGCCACACCCGCTGGGCAACCCACGGCCGCCCCTCCGAGCGCAATGCCCACCCCCACCAGGCCGGCTCCATCATCGTCGTCCACAACGGCATCATCGAGAACTACCTGGAACTGAAGGAGCGGCTCGCGGCAACGGGGCGGGAGTTCAAGAGCGACACCGACACCGAGGTGATCTCGCACCTCATCGACGAAAAGCTCTCCGGCGTGGCCGACTTCGAGCAGGCAGTCCGCAGCGCCCTGGCCGAACTGCGCGGGGCCTACGCCCTCTGCATTCTCTGCGAGCGGGAGCCCCACGTCCTCATCGCCGCCAAGCAGGGGTCCCCCATGGTGATCGGGCTGGGCGAGGGAGAGTTCTTCGTCGCCTCCGACATCCCGGCCATCCTCTCCCATACCCGGAAGATGGTCTTCATGGAAGACGGCGAGATGGTCGTCTTCCGCAACGGCCACCCCGCCTTCTCCACCGTGGCCGGCTCCCCCCTCGACAAGAAGGCGCGCCACATCGACTGGTCCCCCCTCATGGCGGAAAAAGGTGGATACAAGCACTTCATGCTCAAGGAGATCTTCGAGCAGCCCCGGGCGGTGCAGGACACCATCACCGGCCGGCTCCTGGAGGAGCAGGGAGACGTGCGACTGGAGGAGATGAAGCTCTCCGATGCAGAACTGCGGGGAATCGACCGGATCTGCATCGTCGCCTGCGGCACCTCGTGGCACTCGGCCCTGGTGGGGAAGTTCCTCATGGAGGAGCACTGCCGCATCCCGGTGGAGGTCGACATCGCCTCCGAGTTCCGCTACCGCAATCCGGTCATCGACGACAGGACCCTGCTCCTGGTCATCTCCCAGTCTGGGGAGACCGCCGACACCCTGGCGGCGCTCCGGGAGGCCAAGGCGCGGGGGGCCAAGACCGCCGCCATCTGCAACGTGGTCGACTCCTCCATCGCCCGGGAGGCTCACGGCGTTCTCTACACCCACGCCGGCCCCGAGATCGGGGTCGCCTCCACCAAGGCGTTCGTCACCCAGCTGGTGGCCCTCTATCTCTTCACCATCCGGCTCGGCCGGGCCGTCGGCACCGTCGACCAGACCACGGGGCGGGCCATGATCGCCGCCCTGGTCAAGGTCCCGGGGCTCCTCGAAAAGGCCCTCGAAACCAACGAGCAGGTGGAAAAGATCGCCCGCCGCTACATGAACGCCCGGGACTTCCTCTACCTCGGCCGCGGCCTGAACTACCCCATCGCCCTGGAGGGGGCGCTGAAACTCAAGGAAATCTCCTACATCCACGCCGAAGGATACCCCGCCGGCGAGATGAAGCACGGTCCCATCGCCCTCATCGACGAAGAGATGCCGGTGGTGATCCTGGTCCCGAAGAACAGCACCTACGAAAAGGTCCTCTCCAACATGGAGGAGGTCATCGCCCGGGGGGGCCGGGTTATCGCCATCTGCTCCGCCGGCGACGAAGAGATCGCCCGGAAGGCCGAGGTGACCCTGGAGGTGCCGACCGACGGCGAGGACCTGGCGCCGATCCTCCTCTCCGTGCCGCTCCAGCTTCTGGCCTACCACGTGGCGGTCCTCAAGGGGACCGACGTGGACCAGCCCCGCAACCTGGCGAAATCGGTGACGGTGGAGTAACGGCGCGGTCGGGAACTATTATGTTGTGTCTGCTTTTGTCTCTCTGGCTTCAGAATACTATTGACAAAGCTTCTTAGTGATGTAACATTACTAAAAATTGTTTGAGAGATAGACGATAATACTAAACCATTCGCAAGAATGGGGCGGAAAGCCTACAGGGTCTCACTGAGACAGCCGGGTTGCCGAAATATCACATGATATTCGGTCCCGGCTTTTTTGTGTCCTGACACGGGAATAACGCATTATTGAGAAAGGTATCGTACTTAATCCATGTTCCGAATCGCTGCCCAGTCCCTCTCTGCCAGTTGTTTTCGTCTGATAGCTCTATGGCTATTGATTTTATCTCTTCAAGGATGTGCTGCTTTCAAAGGTGTCCAGGAGAAATCATCGCTTGCGCCAGGCCATCTTGCAGAAGGGATCGAACGAAATGATTTTTCGATTGCCAATGGAGATGACGTCATTGGCCGGCTTGCAGTCGTCAGGCTTGAAGAGGGGGATACGCTGCCGGATATTGCAAGACACTTCGGTCTGGGGATCAATGCAATCAGTGCTGCCAATCCGGGGATAGATGTATGGGTGCCTGAGGCCGGAAAGCCCATCATATTGCCTCTGAGTTTCATCCTGCCGGACACCCCGAGAAAAGGCATTGTGGTCAACGTAGCCACGATGAGGCTCTTTCAGTACAAAGGGGATGGCAAGTCACTGGCGGTGTCGACCTACCCGGTTGGCGTCGGAACCAAAGAGCGACCCACCCCCACCGGCCCAACGCATGTGTATCGCAAGGCAGCCCGGCCGACCTGGCATGTGCCTGTTTCAATTGCTGAGGACCATCGAAAAAAGGGGGATCCTCTCCCCCCGGAAGTTCCACCGGGACCGGAGAATCCCTTGGGAGAATACGCTCTCTACTTAAGTAAGTCGGGGTATTTGATCCATGGCACGAATAAACCGGCCAGCATCGGTCTTAAGGCAACCAATGGCTGCATGAGACTCTATCCGGAAAACATAAAGGTGCTTTACAACGACACTCCGGTCAACACACCGGTAGTCATTGTCAACCAGCCGTATCTCATAGGTCAGCGAAATGGGGTGCTTTACCTGGAAGCTCATACACCCCTGGAAGACTCGGGCGCTCTTGAACTGGAGAAGATGTATGCAAAATTGAGCACTATTGAAAAGAAAACGGGCCGC
>JAJZUC010000016.1 GCA_021847245.1 Deltaproteobacteria bacterium
CCGAGCACTTCCCGCACTGGAAACAGCGCCGCACCGAGCTCCCCGACAGGGCCTCCACTTTCCTCACGAACCCGAGATTCATCGTCTCGGTCGACAGCGTCATCTTGGTGTGTTTCATGGGGTCTCCATGGGGCGAAGGGTGGCCGAAGGAGCAGGGGCGGGTGGAGCTGCCGGCGAGGGGAGTGAACCGGCGGAGCGGGGGGAAGGAGGCGCTCCATTGGACCGTCCTTTGAAATCGAGCAGTTGGGTTTTAGTTTTAGTAAATCGGTGGCCGCCAAATGCGGTTATGTTTTATGTATGGCAGGTGAGTGTTTTTAGTTTTACTAAAATAGCTACCACAGCATTGGATGGTTTGTCAACG
This sequence comes from Deltaproteobacteria bacterium, assembly GCA_021847245.1. Lineage (GTDB taxonomy): Bacteria > Desulfobacterota > Desulfuromonadia > Geobacterales > Geobacteraceae > Geobacter. Next base: position 362 of record JAJZUC010000016.1, read on the forward strand.
TTATAATAAAACGACGTGTGTTGGGACGGATCTTCGATGGCTTTGCCTGGAATTATACTTGATCGGGTAACAAGAAAGCAACAGGAGGTGGACGCTCTTTGACAAGCGGGATGAAATGAATTACAAGGATTGGTGATTACGTTGCGAAAGGTGAGGTTACCATCGGCGAGCTCGGACGACTCTATGGCTACCTGCGGGGGTGCCGGAGAAGCTATTTTCTCGGCGCCCTCTGTCTTGTCGGGACCAACGCCCTCGCCCTTCTTGTCCCGTGGCTCCTGAAGCTGGCGGTGGAAGCCCTCCGGAGGCCGGCGGAAGCGCACCATACGGCTGCCTGGTACGGCGGGGCGATTGTCGGGGTGGCGGTGCTCCAGGGGGGGGTGCGGATCTTCTCGCGCACGACGCTGCTCCATGGGGCCCGCCGGATCGAATATGCCATCCGCGAGGAGCTCTACGCAAAACTCCTCTCCCTCGATCTTCCCTATTTCTCCGGCGAGCGGACCGGCGACCTCATGTCCCGCTTCGCCAACGACCTGACCAATGTCCGGATGCTCCTCGGCTTCGGGGTGCTCAACGTGATCAATACCGTCGTCATTTACGGCGCCGCCCTCGTCCTCATGGGACGGATCAGTGTGGTGCTGACCCTCTGCGCCGTGGCGCCTTTGCCGCTTATGATCTACTGCGTGAAGGGGCTTACCCGCCGGATGTACCACCACTCGAAGCGGGCGCAGGAGGAGCTGGCACGACTGACGAGCCAGGCCGAGGAAAACATCTCGGCGGCGATGGTGGTGCGGGCTTACTGCCGCGAGGCGGCGGCGACCGATGCCTTCCGGGAGATCGGCCGCAGCTATCTGGCCAGCAATATGGCAATGGCGCGGCTGCGGGGGGTGATCCTGCCGCTTATGGCGGCGACGTCGGCGCTGGGGACCCTGGTGGTCCTCTTCCTCGGCGGCCAGCGGGTCATTGCGGGGGCGATGACCCTGGGCGATTTCGTCGCCTTCAACGGCTATCTCGCCATGCTCGTCTGGCCTACGGTGGTTTTCGGCTGGATTCTGAATCTCCTCCAGCGGGGAGCTGCTTCCATGGCGCGCCTGAACGAGGTGCTCGACGCCCGCGCCCGGGTGGTGGAGCCGGCCGATCCGGCGCCGGTGAAGGCCCTTCGGGGAAAGATCGAGCTGCGCGGGCTATCGTTCGGCTACAACGGTGGCGAAGTGCTCCGGGGGATATCGCTCGTGATCGAGCCGGGGCAGAGGGTCGGCATCGTCGGGAGGGTCGGGAGCGGCAAGTCGACCCTGGTCCGGCTCATCGCCCGGCTCTTTCCGGTGGCGGACGGGGAGCTCTTCATCGACGGCACCGACATCAACCGGATTCCGCTCGGAGTCTTGCGCGGGGCCATCGGCTTCGTTCCCCAGGAGGGGTTTCTCTTTTCCCGCACCATCCGGGATAACATCGCCTACGGCAAGGAGGGGGCCGCGGAGGCGGAGGTGCTGGCGGCGGCGCGGCTTGCGCGGCTCGATGCCGACCTGCAGCGCTTTCCCGATGGCTACGATACCCTGGTCGGCGAACGGGGGGTGACGCTGTCGGGGGGGCAGAGGCAGCGGGCCGCCATCGCCCGGGCGCTTCTCCAGGACCCGGCGATCCTCATGCTGGACGATCCCCTCTCGGCGGTGGATGCCCGCACCGAGGAGGAGATCCTGCGGGAGCTCGCCGGCTACTACGGCACGCGGACCGTTCTGATTGTCTCCCATCGCCTGTCGGCGGTGCGGGACTGCGACGTCATCGTCGTGCTGGACGGAGGTTGTATTGCCGAACGGGGGAGTCACGACGAGCTTCTGGGGTGTGGGGGGCTGTACGCCGCCATGTGGCAGGAGCAGAAGATCCGGGAGGAGATCGCCGGTTTCCGGGACCGCCGGAGGGAAAACGTTCTGGAAAAAGAGGCTTTACAAACAGCGGACGATATACTATAGTCCATGGTTCCGGAGAGATGTCCGAGTGGTCGAAGGAGCACGATTGGAAATCGTGTGTACTGCAAGGTACCGAGGGTTCGAATCCCTCTCTCTCCGCCATAAACAACTTCAGAAAAGCCGCCCCGGGCGGCAGAGCAGTCCATCTCGGCCCGGCGTTTTCCGTTTCGGGCCGAGCGCATTTTGCGGGCAGAGCTGATAGCTGGGTCCCGCGCAACGGTAGGTTATGAACCCCGCCAGGTCCGGAAGGAAGCAACGGCAGTAACTGACACCGTGTGCCGCGGGGGAGCCCAGCTATCAGTTGTGCCCGCAAACCCCCTGACTACCCCTTCCCCCTTCTTGCCCGAGCACGAACCGTTCACGCAGTGAGGTGGTTATACCTTGTCCTATCTCGTCCTCGCTCGAAAGTGGCGCCCCCAGACCTTCAGCGACCTTACCGGCCAGGGGCATGTCAGTCAGACACTGAAAAACGCCATCGATTCCGGCAGGATCGCCCACGCCTTTCTCTTTACCGGGGCGCGGGGGGTGGGGAAAACCTCGTCGGCCCGGATCCTGGCCAAGGCCCTCAACTGTGAACGGGGGATGAGCCCCGAGCCGTGCAACCAGTGCCCCGCCTGCCTGGAGATCACCGCCGGTACCGCCGTGGACGTCCTCGAGATCGACGGCGCTTCCAACACCGGGGTCGACGATATCCGCGAGCTGCGCGAGAACGTCAAGTACCTCCCTTCCCGGCTCCGCTACAAGGTCTTCATCATCGACGAAGTCCACATGCTCTCCACCAGCGCCTTCAACGCCCTGCTGAAGACCCTGGAGGAGCCTCCGCCCCACGTCAAGTTCATCTTCGCCACCACCGAGCCCCACAAGGTCCCGATCACCATCCTCTCCCGCTGTCAGCGCTTCGACTTCAAGCGGATTCCGCTCGGCCAGGTGGTGGAGCGGCTCCGCTACATCGTCGACCAGGAACGGATCACCATCAGCGACGAAGCCCTCACCGTCGTGGCCCGCAAGGGGGACGGGAGCATGCGCGATTCCCTCTCGGTCCTCGACCAGGTTCTCGCCTTCTGCGGCGACCAGGTGCGGGACGAAGAGGTGGCAACTCTGCTCGGCGTCGTCGACCGGCGGCTCCTGCTGGAGGCCTCGGCGGCGGTCTTTGCCCGTGACACCGCGTCGGCCCTGGGGGTGGCGGCGAAGGTGGACGGGTACGGTTACAGCATGCGGCAGTTTTGCGGCGAGCTGATCGATCATTTTCGCAATATGACGATTGTCGCGGCGGTAACCGATCCCCGGGACCTCCTTGATCTCTCCGAAGCCGAGTTCGCGGCGCTCCGGGAACAGGCGGGGGCCGTGCCGCTTGCCGATCTCCAGCGGCATCTGACGATCCTGCTGCGGGCGGAAGGGGAGATGGCCCATTCGTCCTACCCCCGGCTTCTGCTCGAATTGACCCTCATCAAGATGGCGACCCTGGCGCCGGTGGTGCCGGTGGATGAGCTTCTGGAGCGGTTGAAAAAGATCGAATCCGTCGGGGGAGGGGGAGTCGCTGCCGATGCCCGGGCCCAGTGGCGCCCCGCAGCCGGGGCGTCCCCCACGGCGCCCGCCGCGCCTCCTCCGGAGCAAAGGCTGGCGTCTCCGGGTCGTGAGGGAGCGGCGCCGGCACGTCCCGTCCCCGAAGCCCCTGTCGCGAGCGTGGCCACCAGGGGTGCCGCGGCTCCCGGGCCCCGCCGGACGGGGGACGACTGGGCTGACTTTGTCGCTTTTGCCAAAGGGGCGAAGGTGCGGCTCGGATCGCTGCTGGAGCATGGCAGCCCCCTTGTCGTCACCGCCGAGCGGCTCGAAATCGGGTTTCCCGAGGGATCGTTCGCGCTCACGAGCCTCAAGGACCGCGATTCCCTCGCTTCCCTGAAGGAGCTGGCCGCACGCTTCTTCGGCACCGAACCGGTTGTGGCTCTCAAGCCGCTGGCGGGAGGCGGCGGGGCACCGCCGAATCTCCTGGAAAAAAAAAAGGCTGAATCAGCCCGACGCGAGGCCGATCTTCGGCAGGTTGCTGCATCCCATCCGGCGGTCTCGGCGGCCCTGGATGTCTTCGGTGGGACCATTGCCGAGGTCGTTTCCCTGGAGCAGAAGGAAAAAGTATAACTTCGTTTTAATAACAGCAAAACTCTTTGAGCGAGAGTAAATTTCATATCACCACAGACGGAGGAAGAGATGTCCAAAGGTTTGGCAGGGATCATGAAACAGGCCCAGATGATGCAGCAGAAGATGGCGAAACTTCAGGAGGAGGCCGCCAACCGTACGGCCGAGGCGACCGCCGGCGGCGGGGCGGTGGTGGCCGTGGTGAGCGGTAAAAACCAGCTTCTTTCCCTGAGCATCAAGAAGGAGGCAGTGGACCCGGAAGATGTGGAGATGCTGCAGGACCTCGTCATGGCAGCGGTGAACGAGGCGCTGAAGAAGGTTCAGTCCCAGTTTTCCGAAGAGATGAGCAGGATCACTGGCGGGCTCAATATTCCTGGTCTCTTCTGAGGCCGAGGGTATACGGAAAATTGATTTGCCGTTCGTTTGCGCCGTCTCCGCCGGAAGCTCCCGGAAAGAAAAGGTGGCGGCGGCTGTCAGGAAAACGCCAGACGTTGCAAAATGTTATGGCGTTTTTTATTTAAATTGAAAAAATTTACCATTAATGTAATCAAAAAATGTTTTATATGTCGGAAAAAATATGATACGTTTCTCAAGTTCATTGACCAGGCTTCTCGCCGAGTTGCAGAAACTGCCAGGAGTCGGTGAGAAGACGGCGCTGCGGTTTGCCTTTCACCTCCTGAAGTCTCCCGATAACGCCAATGCCCTCGCCGAGAGTCTGTGCGCGGTGACGTCCCGAGTGAGGTTCTGCTCGACCTGCTTCGGCATCACCGAGGAGGACCCCTGTCGGCTCTGCACCGGGCCTCGGGAAGAGACCTCCCTCTGCGTTGTGGAGGAACCCCAGGACCTCCTGGCCGTGGAACGGACCGGGGCATTCCGGGGGCGCTATCACGTCCTGCAGGGGGCGCTGTCGCCGCTGAACGGCGTCACGCCCTCCCGGTTGCGAATCGCCGAGTTGATGGCGCGGCTCGGGGAGGGGACGGTGCGGGAGGTGGTGGTCGCTACCAACTTCTCGGTGGAGGGGGAGGCGACGGCGCTCTATCTCGCCCGTCTCATCAAGCCGCTCGGAGTCAGGGTCACGCGGCTTGCCCACGGCATCCCGACCGGGAGCGACCTGGAATATGTGGATGCCGCCACGGTGCAGCGGGCACTGGAGGGGCGAAACGAGCTGTAGATGGTTGATCTGGCTGAGTAGTTCCGTAAATCCGCAGACTAACGAACAGTTACGGCTGTGCGTCACTATCCAAGAGGAGGAGTGTATGAGCAGAAAAATGGTAACGATCGATGGCAACACCGCCGCCGCTCATGTGGCCCATGCCACCAACGAGGTGATCGCCATCTACCCTATCACCCCTTCATCGGTCATGGGCGAGATCTCCGACATGAAGAGCGCCATGGGCGAGAAGAATATCTGGGGGACCGTCCCGGCGGTCGTCGAGATGCAGTCCGAGGGGGGGGCCGCCGGTGCCGTCCACGGCGCGCTGCAGGCGGGAGCCCTCACCACCACGTTCACCGCCAGCCAGGGGCTTCTCCTCATGATCCCCAACATGTTCAAGATCGCCGGCGAGCTGACCTCCACGGTCTTCCACGTCTCGGCCCGCGCCATCGCGGCCCAGGCCCTCTCCATCTTCGGCGACCATTCGGACGTCATGGCGTGCCGTTCCACCGGCTGGGCCATGCTCTGCTCCAACAACGTCCAGGAGGTGATGGACTTCGCCCTCATCGCCCAAGCGGCGACCCTGCGTGCCCGGGTGCCGTTCCTCCACTTCTTCGACGGCTTCCGGACCTCCCATGAGGTGCAGAAGGTCGAAGAGCTCACCTTCGACGATATGCGTGCCATGGTTGACGACGAGCTGGTGGCGGCCCACAAGGCCAGGGCGCTCAATCCGGACAAGCCGGTCATGCGCGGCACCGCCCAGAACCCCGACGTCTACTTCCAGGGGCGCGAGACGGTGAACCCGTACTACCCGGCCACCCTCGGGATCGTCCAGGAGGAGATGGACAAGTTCGCCAAGGTGGCCGGCCGCCAGTACAAGCTCGTCGACTATGCGGGTGCCCCCGATGCCGAGCGGGTCGTCGTCATCATGGGGTCCGGCGCCGACACCATCCAGGAGACCGTGGAGAACCTGGTTGCCAAGGGGGAGAAGGTCGGCGTGGTGAAGGTCCGCCTCTTCCGGCCGTTCCCGGTGGATGCCTTCGCCGCGGCCCTTCCCGCCACCGTCAAGAAGATTGCCGTCCTCGACCGGACCAAGGAGCCGGGATCGCTCGGCGAGCCGCTCTACCTCGATGTCCGCACCGCCATCGGCGAGGCGATGGCCGACGGGAAGCTCTCCTTCGCCCGCTATCCGGCCGTCGTCGGCGGCCGCTACGGCCTCGGCTCCAAGGAGTTCACCCCTGCCATGGCCAAGGCGGTCTTCGACAACCTGAAGGACGACCGGCCGAAGAATCACTTCGTGGTCGGGATAGTGGAGGATGTCACCAACGTGAGCCTTCCTGTCGATCCGAGCTTCAAGAACCCGGCCGAGGGGATTTACTCCGCCATGTTCTTCGGCCTCGGCTCCGACGGCACCGTCGGCGCCAACAAGAACTCCATCAAGATTATCGGCGAGAGGACCGACAACAACGCCCAGGCCTACTTCGTCTATGACTCCAAGAAGGCGGGAAGCGTCACCACCTCCCACCTGCGCTTCGGCAGGAAGGCGATCAACTCCCCCTACCTGATCGATCAGGCCGACTTCGTCGCCTGCCACAACTTCTCCTTCCTGGAGAAGTACGACATGCTCTCCAAGGCGAAGGAGGGGGCCACCTTCCTCCTCTGCTCCCCCTTCGACAAGGACGAGATCTGGGACCGGATGCCGGTGGAGGTGCAGCGCCAGATCATTGCCAAGAAGCTGAAGTTCTACGTCATCAACGCCATCAAGGTGGCCGAGGAGCTGGGGCTTGGCGCCCGCATCAACGTCATCATGCAGACGGCGTTCTTCAAGATCTCCAACATCATCCCGCTGGAGACCGCCCTCGACTCCATCAAGGACGCCATCAAGAAATCCTACGGCAAGGCGGGGGAGAAAGTCGTCGAGATGAACAACAAGGCGGTGGACGCCGCCCTGGAGAACATCTTCGAGGTCGCGGTGCCGGCGGCGGCCACCAGCAGCCTGAAGAAGCCCCCCGTGGTCGGTGCCCACGCCCCTGGCTTCGTGCAGGACGTGACCGCCACCATCATCGCCGGCTACGGCGACGACGTGCCGGTCTCCAAGATGCCGGCCGACGGCACCTTCCCCACCGCCACCTCCCAGTACGAGAAGCGGAACATCGCGGTGGAGATCCCGGTGTGGGACGAGGCGATCTGCATCCAGTGCGGCATCTGCTCCTTCGTCTGCCCCCACGCCACGATCCGGATGAAGGCATACGACGCCTCTTGCCTGGCCAACGCCCCCGCCACCTTCAAGTCGGTGGACGCCAAGGGGAACGAGTACAAGGGGATGAAGTTCACCCTCCAGGTCGCTCCCGAGGACTGCACCGGCTGCGGCGCCTGCGTCCACAACTGCCCGGCCAAGAGCAAGGAGGACCCGAACCACAAGGCGATCAACATGCAGTTCCAGCCCCCACTGCGCGAGCAGGAGGCGAAGAACTGGGACTTCTTCCTCACCCTGCCGGAGACCGACCTCTCCCTCCTCAAGCTCGACTCCCTCAAGGGGAGCCAGCTGGTGCGGCCGCTCTTCGAGTTCTCCGGCGCCTGCGCCGGCTGCGGCGAAACCCCGTACCTGAAGCTCCTGTCCCAGCTCTTCGGCGACCGGGCCCTCATCGCCAACGCCACGGGCTGTACCTCCATCTACGGCGGCAACCTCCCGACCACCCCGTGGGCCAAGCGGGCCGACGGCCGTGGTCCGGCCTGGTCCAACTCCCTCTTCGAGGACAACGCCGAGTTCGGCTTCGGGATGCGTCTCACGGTGGACAAGTTCAACGAGCAGGCGCTGGAACTGCTGGACCAGCTCCTCACCTGCGGCTGCAAACATTGCCAGGGCGTACAGGGGCTCATGAACGAGATCAAGTCGGCCGACCAGTCGACCCAGGCGGGGATCGAGCGGCAGCGCGAGCGGGTGGCCCAGCTGAAGAAGACCCTGGTCGACTGCCCCGAACCGGCCGCCAAGCGCCTCCTCACCCTGGCCGACTACCTGGTGAAGAAGTCGGTCTGGTGCGTCGGCGGTGACGGCTGGGCCTACGACATCGGCTACGGCGGCCTCGACCACGTCATCGCCTCGGGGCGCAACGTGAACCTCCTGGTTCTCGACACCGAGGTGTACTCCAACACCGGCGGCCAGGCCTCCAAATCGACCCCGCTCGGTGCGGTGGCCCAGTTCGCCGCCGGCGGCAAGGCGATGCCGAAGAAGGATCTCGGGATGATCGCCATGGCCTACGGCACCGTCTACGTCGCCAAGGTCTCCCTGGCCAACCCGGCCCAGTGCATCAAGGCGTTCCTCGAGGCCGAGGCGTTCGACGGCCCGTCGCTCATCATCGCCTATGCCCACTGCATCGCCCACGGCATCAACATGACCACCGCCGTCGACGAGCAGAAGAAAGCGGTTTCCAGCGGCCACTGGACCCTGTTCCGCTACAATCCGGACCTCGCCTGCAAGGGAGAGAACCCGCTCCAGCTCGACAGCAAGACGCCGAGCATCTCGTTCGAGGAGTACGCCCTCAGCGAGAACCGCTACCGGGTGCTGAAGAAGTCCAATCCGAAGGCCGCCGCAGCCCTCATGGCCCAGGCGAATGAGTGGAATGCCCGTCGCTTCGAGCTCTACGAGAAAATGGCGCAGATGACCTTCTCTGTCTGCCCGGCGGAGAAGAAGTAACCCCCCTCGGACCATCCACCGCGAAAAGCCCCGGCATCTCCAGTGCCGGGGCTTTTCAGTTCGTATTCCGCCGGGTTTATCCCCTTGAACGGTCGGCCATAGTCTGTTATAACCAACCCGATTGCGCATCGTGTGCATTCGCGAGACCGCCCGACCGGCGAAGAGGTGCTCCATGGCTTATCCTCAGATGGTGATGTACGATGAGGAGTTTAAGCAGATAAACTTCGTGATCGAGAAACTCCTCCGGGAGGCCAACGCCAAGGTGATCTTCCTGGTCGACAAGAACGGCCAGCTCATCTCCGGCGTCGGCGAGACGGACCGGTTCGACACGACCTCGCTTGCCTCCCTCACCGCGGGGAACATCGCCGCCACCGGAGGGCTGGCCAAGCTGATCGGCGAGAAGGAGTTCTCCATCCTCTTCCACGAAGGGGAGAAGGACAACCTCCACATCTCCATCGTCGGGGGGCGGGTGATTCTGGTGGTCATCTTCGACAACCGCTCATCGCTGGGGCTCGTGCGGCTGCGGGTGAAGAAGGCCTCGGAGGAGCTGACCGGCATCTTCGACCGGCTCGTGCGGAAGGCCGAGGAGAAGGAGCGGAGCGGGGTGCCGGAGTTCCCCTTCGCCGAGATCACCGACGACGATATCGACAACCTGTTCAGCTAGCCCGAGGTACGGCGGATGTCTTTCATTAACTACGCGTCGCGCGAGATCAACTGCAAGATCGTCTATTATGGGCCCGGCCTCTGCGGCAAGACGACCAACCTCCAGTACGTCTACCAGAAGACTGCTCCCGAGGCGAAGGGGAAGATGATCAGCCTCGCCACGGAGACCGAGCGGACCCTCTTCTTCGACTTCCTCCCCCTGGCCCTCGGCGAGATCCGCGGCTTCAAGACCCGCTTCCACCTTTACACCGTCCCGGGCCAGGTCTTCTACGACGCCTCCCGGAAGCTGATCCTGAAAGGGGTCGACGGCGTGGTGTTCGTGGCCGACTCCCAGGAGGAGCGGATGGACGCCAACGTGGAGTCCCTCGACAACCTCCGCTTCAACCTGAAGGAACAGGGGTATGACCTCGACAGGCTTCCCTACGTGGTTCAGTACAACAAGCGGGATCTCCCCGGCGTGCTGTCGGTGGAGGAGCTGCGGCAGGAGCTTAATCCCACGGGGGTCCCCGACTTCGAGGCCTGCGCCGCCACGGGGGAGGGGGTCTTCGAGACTCTCAAGGCGGTGGCAAAGCTGATCCTCATCGACCTGAAGAAAGGGAGATGAACCCGGGGGGCGGTTCCGCGCCGCTGCGCCGACGAGCCCATGGGGTAACCCGTGGGTTTTTTTGTTTGACGCGCAAGGGAGACCGATGCACCACGGCAACGCTTACGAAGATGAGATAGTCGGCAGGGCCTATGACCGGCGCCTCATGGGGCGCTTCCTCCGGTATGTCCGGCCGTACGCCGGCCTCGTCGCGGTATCGCTGATGTTGCTGCCACTCTCCGCAGCGGTCCGCCTTGCCCAGCCCTGGCTCCTCAAGGTGGCGATCGACGAGCACATCGTCTCCGGGCGCCTGGAGGGACTCCCCCTGGTGGCGGCGGGCTTCTTCGGGCTGATCATCGCCGAATCGCTGTTCACCTTCCTTGAGGCGTGGCTGCTCCAGTACCTGGGGCAGCAGGTCATGTTCGATCTCCGGCTGGAGCTCTTCGCCCGCGTCCAGCGGCTGCCGATCCCTTTCTTCGACCGGACCCCCACCGGCAGCCTCGTGACCCGGCTCACCAGCGACGTGGAGGTCCTCGGCGAGATGTTCGCCGCCGGCATCATCACCGTGGTGGGGGACATCCTCTTCCTTGCAGGGATCGTTGGCGTTATGCTCTGGATGAACACGGCGCTCTCCCTCGTCACCTTCTCGGTCCTGCCGCTGCTCGTCTGGGTCGTCTTCGCCTTCCGGGCCAGGATGCGCACGGCGTTTCGCGCGGTCCGCTCCCGGCTCGCAAGCCTCAATACCTATCTGGCGGAAACCATCGGCGGCATGGCCATCGTGCAGCTCTTCAACCGCCAGGAGCATGAGCGCCGGGAGTTCACCCGGCTCAACGCCGCCTACCGCGACGCCAATCTCCCGGTCATAACCTGGGATGCCTCGCTCTACGCCCTCGTGGAGGCCCTCTCGTCGGTGGCGGTGGGGCTCATCATCTGGTACGGCGGGGGCGAGATCGGGCGGGGGACGCTCACCTTCGGTGCCCTGGTCGCCTTCATCCAGTATATCGAGAAGTTCTTCGGCCCGATCAGGGATCTCTCCGCCAAGTACTCGATCATGCAGGGGGCAATGGCGGCGCTGGAGCGGATCTTCAACCTGCTGGATGCGGAGGGGGACGTTTTCCCTCCCGCGCCTCATCCCGTGGAAGAGGAGAGGCGAAGGGCGGGAGGTGGGGCGGTCGAGACGATCGAGTTCCGGGATGTCTGGTTCGCCTACCGGGACGACGACCATGTCCTGCGGGGGTTCAACCTCACGGTCCGCCGCGGCGAGAAGGTGGCGCTGGTCGGCGAGACCGGCGGCGGGAAGACTACAGTGACGCGCCTTCTCTCCCGCTTTTACGACGTCTCCCGGGGAAGCATCCGGTTTGACGGCACCGACATCCGGGAGCTTCCCCTCCCGGACCTCCGCAGGCGGATCGGGGTGGTCCTCCAGGAGCCGTACCTCTTCACCGGCACGGTCGCCTTCAACATCTCCCTCGGCGACGAAACGGCCGCACGCCGGGTCGAGGAGGCCGCCCGCCTCGTGGGGGCCGACCGCTTCATCCGGGCGCTTCCCAACGGCTACCACGAGGAGGTGCGGGAGCGGGGAGGAAACCTCTCCGCCGGCGAGCGCCAGCTCATCTCCTTTGCCCGGGCCGTCGCCTTCGATCCCGAGATCCTCGTCCTCGACGAGGCGACTGCAAGCGTCGATTCGGCCAGCGAGCGGCTGATCCAGGAGGGGCTGCGGGGACTCATGGCCGGCCGAACTTCATTCGTCGTCGCCCACCGGCTTTCCACGGTTCAGGATGCGGACCGGATCTGCGTCATCCACCGGGGGGAGAAGGTGGAGGAGGGAACCCACCGGGAGCTGCTGGCCGCCGGCGGGCTCTACAGCCGGCTCCATCGACTGCAATTCAGGGAACAGGAGCGGACATGAAGCATCTCATCCTCGGCACCGCCGGCCACATCGACCACGGCAAGACCTCTCTCGTCCGGGCGTTGACCGGCATCGACACCGACCGGCTCCCGGAGGAAAAGAAACGCGGCATCACCATCGAGCTCGGCTTCGCCCACCTGGAGCTTCCGGGGGGGATCCAGTTCGGGATCGTCGATGTGCCGGGGCACGAGCGCTTCGTCCGAACCATGGTGGCCGGCGTGGGGGGGATGGATCTCGTGATGCTCGTCATAGCGGCCGACGAAGGGGTGATGCCCCAGACCCGGGAGCACCTGGAGATCTGCCAGCTCCTCGGGGTCCGCAGGGGGCTCGTGGCCCTCACCAAGAGCGACATGGTGGATCCCGAGTGGCTCGGGCTCGTGGCCGAGGAGGTGCGGGATTATCTCGTCGGAAGCTTTCTGGAGGGGGCGCCGGTGGTGCCGGTGTCGTCGCGGACCGGCGCCGGCCTGGACGAACTGAGGGGGGAACTGGCGCGCCTCGGGGGGGAGGCGGAGGAGAAGAAGGGGGAAGGACCGTTTCGGCTTCCGATCGACCGGGTCTTTACCGTTGCCGGCTTCGGCACCGTCGTGACCGGGACCCTGCTGGCGGGGGAGGTCCGGGTCGGCGACGAGGTGGAGCTGCTGCCGTCGGGGTGCCCGGCCCGGGTGCGGGGGGTCCAGACCCATGGGCGGAAGGGGGAATCTGCCGCCGCCGGTCAGCGGGTGGCGGTGAACCTCCAGGGAGTGGAACATACGGAGGTGGCGCGGGGCGATATCGTCGTTCCCCGCGGCGTCTACCGCACCACCCGCGTCGTGGACGCCCGTCTCGACTATCTCCCCTCGGCGCCGAAGGAGCTCCGGCACCGGACAACGCTTCGCCTCCATTCGGCCACCTACGAGGTCCCGGCCCAGGTGATCCTTCTCGACCGCGACATCCTCCCGCCGGGAGCGTCGGCCTTCGTCCAGCTTCGCCTCAAGGCCCCGGTGCTCCTCCTTCCCGGCGACCCCTTCGTCCTTCGTACGTACTCGCCCGCGGCAACCGTTGGGGGCGGGAGGGTCCTCGACCCGATGCCTCCCCGGCACCGGCGCCGCAGCACTGAGGCCCTGGAGCTCCTCGACGCCCTTGGGGGGGACGACGAAACGGAGAAGGTGCGCCGGATAGTGGGGGGAAGCCTCCTTTCCGGCGCCCCGCTGGGGGAAATCGCGGTCCGCAGCGGCCTTGCCGCCAGGAGGTGCGAGGGGGTCCTTGCCTCCCTCCTCTCCTCCGGCGAGGTGGTGCAAGTCGTCCGGGAACCCCGGATCTTCCTTTCCCGCGACGCCTTCGGGTCGCTGAAACGGCTTCTGCTCGGCGAGGTGGAAGGGTTTCTCCGGGACAACACCCTCAGGGACGGCATCGGGAAGGAGGAACTCAAGACCCGCATCCCCCGCCGGAGCGACCTGAGGTTCTTCGGTCCGCTTCTCCAGGCCCTCGAAAAGGAGGGGAAGGTGGTGGTCGACCGGGAGCTGGTCAAGCTCCCCGGCCGCAAGGGAAGCGTCACCGCCGATCAGGCGGGGCTCCAGGCGCGGATCGAGGCGGCGCTGGTGCGGGGAGGAGCGGAGCCGCCGACGGTGAAAGAGCTCTGCGATGGGCTTCGCTGCGGTGAGAAAGAGCTTCTCGAACACCTTGCGGTCCTGGTCCGGGAGGGTCGGGTGGTGAAGGTGAAGAGCGATTTCTTCTACGCCCCGGAGGCACTGGCGGCGCTGCGGGAGAAGCTCACAGCCTGTCTCAGGGAAAGGGGGGAGATCACGCCTCCCGAATTTCGGGAGATCACGGGCCTCTCCCGCAAGTTCATGATCCCGCTTCTGGAGTACTTCGACCGGGAGAAGGTGACCATCCGCGTCGGCGACAAACGGGTGCTCCGAAAAGGGTAGTGGAGCGATCCGCGTCTCCCCTGAGGGGGCCGTCCCCATCCAGCGGCCGGATTCCCCTCATTTTCTGTGGCACTCGACGCAGAGCGGATCGCTTACCCGTCGCTTCAGCAGGGCGTCAGGATCCTTTGCCTCCGCCTTTCCCATCAACCGCTCTCCCATCTTGTGACAGCCGAAGCAGCCGCGCCCCTGCAATGCTTGGTGCATCCGGACCATGCCGGGCTTCTTGCTATGGCATTCCTTGCATTCAAACATCCCCCCCCAGGCGCTTCCCGACAGAGAGCCGATCAGGAGTCCTGCGATAACGAATCGTGAAGACATGATGTCAACCTCAAGTTTTTTTGGTCATCCTACCTCCCGCTCGGGCAGGAGGCCTTGACCAAAGTCAAATTCCCTCTCACGGGACGTTGCACTGGAAACCCTGCCAGTCACTCTTCGCCGCGTCGTGAGAATAATATCCCTTCACAAACGGGGGAGAGTGTGGTAACTAACACTCGCTTCTGAGAAGTGCACCCTCCCCTCACCAGCTCACAAAGACGACATCAATGGCCAAGAAAATCTGTATCGCGAACCAGAAGGGGGGGGTCGGCAAGACCACCACCGCGGTGAACCTCGCTGCATCGCTTGCCGCTGCCGAAAAGCGGACGCTGCTCGTGGACATGGATCCCCAGGGAAACGCCGGCAGTGGGGTCGGTGTCGACAAGGGGGGACTTGCCGAATCGGTCTACGATGCGATTATCAACGATGCGGACCCCTTGACGCTCGTGGTTCCTACCGATCTCGCGTTTCTGGAACTCCTCCCTTCCACTACCGATCTGGCCGGCGCCGAACTGGAGCTGGTGGCCACCGAAGGGCGGGAATGGAAGCTCAAACAGGCCCTCTCCCGCCTCGATGGCCGCTACGACTACATCCTCATCGACTGTCCTCCTTCGCTCGGGCTGCTGACGGTCAATGCCATGACGGCTGCCGACTCGGTACTCATCCCGCTTCAGTGCGAGTATTACGCCATGGAGGGATTGTCCCAGATCATAAAGACGATCAAGCTCGTCCAGAAGGGGCTCAATCCGAAGCTCGGGATCGAGGGGATCCTCCTCACCATGTATGACGGCCGAAACAATCTTGCCCGCCAGGTGAGCGAGGAGATCCGGACGCACTTCAAGGATCTGGCGTTCGAGACCGTCATCCCCCGCAACGTCAGGCTCTCCGAGGCGCCAAGCCATGGCCGCCCCATCATCCTGTATGACATCACCTCCAAGGGAGCGGTCACCTACATGGAGCTTGCGAAGGAACTCATGGGGAGGGAGGCACGCCATGGTTAAGAAAACCGGTCTCGGCAAGGGGATGGCCGCACTTCTCCCGGTGGTGGAGGAAGAGGGGAAGCGCTATTTCTCCTGTCCGATCGAGGAGATTCGCCCCAACAAGAACCAGCCCCGCAAGACCTTTGTCCCGGAAAAACTCGATGAGCTGGCCGCGTCGATCCGTGAGAAAGGGATCATCCAGCCGCTGGTGGTTCGCAAAAAGGGGGACCACTACGAACTGATTGCCGGCGAGCGCCGCTGGCGTGCCGCCCAGAAGGCGGAACTGCGCGAAGTACCGGTGGTCATCCAGGATGTCTCCGAGGATACGGCGCTGGAGATGGCGCTCATCGAGAATATCCAGCGGGAAGACCTCAATGCGGTGGAAGAGGCGGAGGCCTACCATGCGTTGATGGAAACCTTCGGCCTCACCCAGGAAGAGATGGCGAAGCGGGTCGGGAAAGACCGCTCCACCGTTGCCAACTCGCTGCGGCTGCTCAAGCTTTCTCCCGAGCTGAAAAAGGATATCGTTGAGGAGCGCCTCGCCATGGGGCACGCCCGGGCACTGCTGTCGCTCGAAAGTCATGAGCAGCGGCGGGAGGCACGCGAGGCGATCGTGCGTGGCAACCTGACGGTGCGGGAAGCCGAGGCGCTAGTGAAACGGGTCCGGTCCGGCCCCAGACCCCGGGCGGGGGCGAAGGCCGACCTTCATGCCTCCGACCTCGTGGAGCAGCTTCAGCGCCGGTTCATGGCCAAGGTCGCCATACGCCGCAGCGGCAAGGGTGGTCGCATCGAGATTGCATTCGGCGGACAGGATGAACTGACGCGGCTCGCAGAACTTCTACTCGGCTGAAAACCGCTGTGCTGACCGGATCCGTGCATTATCTAGATAGTGTAAATCATATAAAAAACTTGACACGACGCACGACCTGTGGTAGCTAACGTCTGTTTGCGACCGGACATCCGTATTTTTTTTTGATACGGATTTAATTGTATACTGTATACAAAATTCATTCGAGTATTCGACGGGGTGGTAGCGTGATTAGTTTGGATCTTGCCTTTGTCATCCAGGTGGTGAACTTTCTGGTACTGATGCTGGTGCTGAACGTCCTTCTCTACAAGCCGATCAGGAAGGTCATTGCCGATCGCAAGGCGCAGATCGAGGGCTCCAGGGAGCGTGCGGCCGCGGTGGACCGGGAGGTGCAGGAGAAGGTCGCGCTGTACGAGGCTCGGCTGCGTGAGGTCAAGGCCAGGGCGGGCGAGGAGCGTGAGGCGCTTCGGAAAGAGGCACAGCAGGAGCAGGCGGTCCGGCTCGAGCGTGCTCGCGCCGAGGCGGCCGATTCCCTCTCTGCGATCAAGAACCGGGTGGCCAGGGAGGCTGCTGACGCAAAGGAGCTCTTGAAGGAGCAGGCCCGCGCCCTGTCGCTCGAAATCTGCGAGAAAGTGCTTGGGAGGAGTCTGTAAGATGGCTAAGGCGAGAGGGTACAAAGGGTCCGTTCGGCCCATGGTGACGGCCGCGGCGTTCTGCCTCGCGCTCGTCGGGCTGGCGGCGCTGGGGTTTGCCGCCGAAGGTGGCGAGGGAGCCCATCATGTCGATACCGGCAAACAGCTCAAGGATTTCATGTGGCGGGTGATCGACTTTGCGGCCCTGCTTGCGCTCCTTGTCTGGGCGCTCAAGAAGGCGAACGTCAAGGGTGCCCTCGGTGACCGGACTGTCGCCATCGAGAAGGCGCTTCGTGATGCGGAGACGGCCCGGGACGCGGCGGAGCGCAAGCTTGCCGAGTACCGCGACAAGCTGGAGACGGCGAACAAGGAGGTCGATGAGATCTACGCCGCCATCCGCCGGGAAGGGGAGCTCGAGAAGGAGCGGATCATTGCCGAGGCCCAGGCCGCTGCGGAGAAGATTCGTGAACAGGCCTCCGCCGCCGCGAACCAGGAAATAGTGAAGGCAAAAGCCGAGCTCCGGGACGAGGCCGCCCGCCTTGCAGTGCAAATGGCCGAACAGGCGATCCGGGAAAAGATCACGAAGGATGACCAGGATCGGCTTGTGAAAGACTATCTTACGAAGGTGGAGAGTTTACATTGATCTCGAACGCAATTGCACGTCGCTATGCCAAGGCTCTGGTGCAGCTTGGGGCGGAAGAGGGGGCGGTCGACCGGTTCGGCGCCGAGCTTGCCCGGGCTGCCACGGTGCTGGGAACCAGCGTCGACCTTCGGTCGGTCCTCGGGAGTCCCGCGTACCGCATCGAGGCTAAACGGGAAATTCTCAAGGATGTGGTCGCCAGATTGGATCTTTCGGGAAGCGTCGCGAACTTTCTTCAGGTGCTTCTCGACCGGGGACGGATCGGCTGTCTTTCCCAGATCGTACAGAGCTACGAGTCCTTTGCCGATGATCTGTCCGGGGTGATCCGGCCGGTCCTCATGTCCGCCGACGCCCTTGACGGGGCCCAGGTCGAGGAGATGAAGTCGGCTCTCGCCAAGGCTACCGGGAAAAAGGTAGTGCTTTCCGTCAAGGTCGACCCTACCCTGATCGGCGGGGTGGTCACCAAGATCGGCGACAAGGTGTTCGACGGCAGCGTACGTACCCAGCTTGACAGGATTAGGGATATATTACAGAAGGGGTGAGAGGTTCCATGGAAATCAGAGCGGAAGAAATCAGCGAGATTATCAGGAAGCAGATTAAGGAGTACGGCAAAGAGGTGGAGGTTGCCGAGACCGGCACCATCATCTCGGTCGGTGATGGTATCGCCCGTATCCACGGCCTTGACAAGGCCATGGCGGGTGAGCTTCTGGAGTTCCCCGGCGGGGTTTCCGGCATGGTCCTCAACCTGGAAGAGGATAACGTCGGTGCCGCCATCCTCGGTGATTTCGAGGAGATCAAGGAAGGCGACTCCGTCAAGCGGACCGGCCGCATCGTTGAGGTACCCGTCGGCGAGGCCCTTGTCGGCCGTGTCGTGAACGCCATCGGTCAGCCCATCGACGGTAAGGGCCCCATCAACAGCAACACCTTCCGCAAGGTGGAGGTCAAGGCCCCCGGCATCGTCAAGCGGAAGTCTGTGCACCAGCCGATGGCCACCGGCCTCAAGGCGATCGATGCGATGGTGCCGATCGGCCGCGGCCAGCGCGAGCTCATCATCGGCGACCGTCAGACCGGCAAGACCGCCGTCGCCATCGACACCATCATCAACCAGAAGGGTGGCGACGTCATCTGTATCTATGTCGCCATCGGCCAGAAGCGTTCGACGGTCGCCCAGGTCGTGTCGAAGCTGCAGGAGCACGGCGCGATGGATTACACCATCGTTGTCGCCGCCACCGCCTCCGAGCCGGCACCGCTGCAGTTCATCGCCCCCTACACCGGCGTCACTATGGGCGAGTACTTCCGTGACGGCGGCAAGCACGCCCTCATCATCTACGACGACCTTTCCAAGCAGGCCGTTGCCTACCGCCAGCTTTCGCTCCTCCTTCGCCGTCCGCCGGGACGCGAGGCGTACCCCGGCGACGTCTTCTACCTCCACAGCCGTCTTCTGGAGCGTGCCGCCAAGCTTTCCGACGACTGCGGGGCGGGCTCCATCACGGCGTTGCCGATCATCGAGACCCAGGCGGGCGACGTTTCCGCGTACATTCCGACTAACGTTATCTCGATCACCGACGGCCAGATCTATCTGGAGACCGACCTCTTTTACTCCGGCGTCCGTCCGGCCATCAACGTCGGCCTTTCGGTTTCCCGCGTCGGTGGTGCCGCGCAGACCAAGGCGATGAAGCAGGTTGCCGGTACCCTTCGTCTCAACCTCGCCCAATACCGGGAGATGGCGGCCTTCGCCCAGTTCGGTTCGGACCTCGACAAGGCGACGCAGATGCAGCTCGCGCGTGGTGAGCGTCTGGTGGAAATTCTCAAGCAGCCGCAGTATCGCCCGCTTCCCTTTGAAAAGCAGGTTCTCGTCATCTTTGCGGCCAACAACGGTTATGTCGACGATTATCCTGTTTCGGTCCTCAAGCGGTACGAGGCGGAACTGTTGACCTTCTTCGACACGAGAAAGTCCGATGTTCTCGCCGACCTGCGTGAGAAGAAGGCGATCGACGACGAGCTGAAGGCCAGGATCGCCGGCGCGCTCGACGAGTTCAAGAAGGAATTTACCGCGTAAGACAAGGACGGTGCTTCGCCCATGCCAAGCCTCAAAGCGATAAAAAAACGTATCACATCTGTCAAGAACACCCGGCAGATTACCAAGGCCATGAAGATGGTGTCGGCGGCGAAGCTCCGCCGTGCCCAGGAAAACGTCGTGGCGGCGCGCCCCTATGCCCAGAAACTGGGTGAAGTCCTTGAGCGTCTCGCCAAGAGCAGTGATGTGGAGGGGATCCCGCTTCTGGAGAAGCGGGCCGCCGAAAAGGCTCTGCTCATCGTGGTGACGTCCGACCGGGGTCTCTGCGGAGGGTTCAACGCCAACATCTGCAAGGCTGCCGAGCGCTTTCTCAAGGAGAAGAAGAGCGACTACTCCGAGATCAGCCTCCTGACCATCGGTCGGAAGGGGCACGATTTCCTCAAGAATCGGCACAGTATCTGGAAGAATCACGCCAACGTGCTTTCGAGCCCCAATTACCAGATTGCGGCCCTGATCGCACGCGAGGTGATAGATGGCTTCCTCTTGGAAGAGTACGACGAGGTCTTCCTTCTCTATAATGCCTTCCGCAGCGTCATGTCCCAGGATATCACCCTGACGCAGCTTTTGCCGATTGTCCCGCCGGCGGCTGAAGAGGAAGAGCATGCCCCTGAGTATATCTATGAGCCGTCCAAGGGCGAGCTCCTGAAGGAAATTCTGCCGAAGCACGTAGAAGTCCAGGTCTTCAGGTCACTTCTCGAATCCGTCGCTGCCGAGCATGGTGCGCGGATGACCGCCATGGACAGTGCTTCCAAGAACGCAACGGAGATGATCGGCAAGCTGACCCTCCAGTACAACAGGGCGCGCCAGGCTGCCATCACGAAGGAGTTGATGGAGATCATTTCCGGTGCCGAATCGATCAAGGGATAACGACTTTCTGTTCGAATAGAAACGAGAGGCCACACGCGGCCGCAGGAGGAAGAGGGTACAATGAGCCAGAACATCGGAAAAATTTCGCAGGTCATCGGCGCCGTTGTCGACGTCGAATTCGAGCCGGGAAAGCTGCCGGCAATCTACAATGCTCTTAAGGTCACCAACCCGTCCATCGACGACCGTGAGCACAACCTGGTTCTCGAGGTTGCCCAGCATCTGGGTGAAAATGCGGTCCGGACCATCGCCATGGACTCCACCGACGGTCTCGTGCGGGGACAGGAGGTGCTCGATACCAATAAGCAGATTTCGGTTCCCGTCGGGCGCAAGACCCTCGGCCGCATCCTGAACGTTGTCGGCGAGCCGGTTGACGAGATGGGCCCGGTCAACGCGGAGAAAGAGTACGGCATTCACCGCTCGGCACCTGCCTTCGAGGATCAGTCGACCAAGGTCGAGGCGTTCACTACCGGCATCAAGGTCGTCGATCTCCTCGCTCCCTATGCCCGCGGCGGCAAGATCGGCCTCTTCGGTGGCGCCGGCGTCGGCAAGACCGTTCTCATCATGGAGCTCATCAACAACATCGCCAAGCAGCACGGCGGCTTCTCGGTCTTTGCCGGGGTCGGCGAGCGCACCCGTGAAGGGAACGACCTCTGGATGGAGATGAAGGAGTCCGGGGTTATCGACAAGGCGTCCCTCGTCTACGGGCAGATGAACGAGCCTCCCGGGGCCCGCGCCCGGGTCGCCCTGACCGCCCTCTCCATTGCCGAATACTTCCGCGACGAGGAGAACCAGAACGTGCTCCTCTTCATCGACAACATCTTCCGCTTCACCCAGGCCGGTTCCGAGGTTTCGGCGCTCCTCGGACGCATCCCCTCCGCCGTCGGTTACCAGCCGACCCTCGCCACCGAAATGGGCGAGCTCCAGGAGCGGATCACCTCCACCAAGAAGGGGTCCATTACCTCGGTTCAGGCCATCTACGTTCCGGCCGACGACCTGACCGACCCGGCGCCGGCCACGGCCTTTGCCCACCTCGACGCGACGACGGTTCTCTCCCGCCAGATCGCCGAGCTCGGCATCTATCCGGCCGTCGACCCCCTCGACTCCACCTCCCGGATCCTTGATCCGCAGGTGGTGGGGGACGAGCACTACAAGGTCGCCCGCGATGTGCAGTATGTCCTCCAGCGCTACAAGGACCTCCAGGACATCATCGCCATTCTCGGTATGGACGAACTCTCCGAAGAGGACAAGCTGGTCGTTGCCCGCGCCCGGAAGATCCAGCGCTTCCTCTCCCAGCCGTTCCACGTCGCCGAGGCCTTTACCGGCACTCCGGGCGTTTACGTCGAGCTCAAGGACACCATCAAAGGGTTCAGCGAAATTGTCGCCGGCAAGCACGACGATATCCCCGAGCAGGCATTCTACATGGTTGGCACCATCGAGGAAGCCATTGAGAAGGCCAAGAAGCTTGCCGCATAATAACCCATTCACTGCCGGCCGGCTGTAGCGGCCGACAGGCGCAAGGATGACGATAGATGGCTGAAAAGATAACGCTTGAATTGGTAACGCCGTATCGCAAGGTCCTGACCGAAGAGGTCGACGAGATCACCGCCACTGGTGCGCTCGGGGAATTCGGAGTTCTTCCCGGACACGCTCCCTTTCTCACCTCGCTCAAGATTGGCGAGCTGAGCTACAAGAAGGGGGGGGCCGTTAGTCACCTCGCTCTCAACTGGGGTTACCTGGAAGTCAAGGAGGACAAGGCGATCGTCCTCGTCGAGACCGCAGAGCGCGCAGACGAAATCGATCTCGAGCGGGCGAAGGCCGCCCTTGGCCGTGCGGAAGAGGCCCTGAAGAAGCTTACCATCGAGGACAAGGATTACCGGGTGATGGAGGCGGCCCTTGAGCGCGCCACGATTCGGATGCAGGTGGCTGCCAAGGCTGCCCGCAAGTAGCACGATACGTACCCTGCACTGAAAGAGCGGCCATGCCGCTCTTTTTTTTTGCTGGACCTGTGTTGGCCGCTGCCGCCGGCGGCGGGCACGCCCCATGGAGATCGACATGCAAGAGCAGTTACCCCTTATCGCCGTCACGATGGGGGATCCCGCCGGAATCGGACCTGAGATCATCGTGAAGGCCCTGGCACGGAAAACCGTTGCAACCGCCTGTCGCCCCCTCGTACTCGGCGTCCGGGGAGCGTTCGAGCGGGCGCTCCTCGTTACGGGAGTCCCGCTCGACATCGAGCCGGTCGGGTCGACCCTCCCCCGGGAGTGGAAGGAGGGGAAGATCTATCTCCGGGAAGTCGCCGAGCTTGGTCCTGATGACCTGATCGCCGGGCGGCCGACGCTCGCCGGGGGGGAGGCGGTGTTTCGCTGCATCGAGGAGGCGGCGCGGCTCTGCCTCGACGGGACCGTTCAGGGGATGGCCACGGCGCCGATCAACAAGGAGGCGCTCAATCGGGCCGGGCACCACTATCCGGGTCACACGGAGCTGCTGGCCGAGCTCACCGGGACGGAGAAGTACGTGATGATGCTGGCGGGGAAGCGGCTCCGCGTAGCCCTGGCCACGATCCACGTGGCGTTGTCGGACGTCCCGCGCCTGGTGACCATGGAACGGGTTCTCGACACCATCCGGGTCACCCACCGAGACGTGCACCGCTATTTTCGTCCCCATCCGCGTATCGCCGTCCTCTCCCTCAACCCCCACTGCGGCGAAGGGGGGATGTTCGGGGACGAGGAACTGACGGCGATAGCTCCGGCGGTGGCGGCGGCCCGGGGCGAGGGGATCGATGCCGTCGGTCCCCTGTCGGCAGACACCCTCTTCCATTTTGCGGCCCGGGGTGAGTACGATGCCGTGGTCTGCATGTACCACGACCAGGGGCTCATTCCGCTGAAGCTGCTCCACTTTGAAGACGGGGTGAACGTCACGCTGGGGCTCCCGATCATCCGCACCTCGGTCGACCATGGCACCGCCTACGATCTGGCCGGGACCGGCGCGGCCTCCGAACTGAGCATGTGTACTGCCATCGAGATGGCGGCCGCCATGGCCCGCGTCCGCGGTGCGGACGGAGCGGCGGAGCATGAAGGAGCATAGACGCCATGGGAAAGCTGAAGAAGATAGCGCTTGTCGCGGGAGGGCTCCTCGTTGCCTACGCCTGCTATATCGGCGCGTCGCTCATGTTTCTTCCGGCCGTGGGAACCCTGCAGAACCGCAGGATGAACCTGACCATCCAGGTGAAGGATTGGCAGGGGAACTACCATCCGTACATCGTGGGGCCGAAGAACGGGTACTGGACGCCGTCGGCCAGTATCCCGGCGGAGATGAAGTGGGCGGTGATCGTGGCCGAGGACGCCAACTTCTACAGGCACGAGGGGATCGACGTCAAGGCGATCAAGAATGCCATCAAGTACGATCTCGAAAAGAAGAGCCTAGCCCGCGGGGCCTCGACCATCACCCAGCAGGTGGCGAAGAACCTCTTTCTCTCCCGGGAAAAGACCATCAGCCGAAAAATCAAGGAGCTCGTTCTGGCCAAGCGGATGGAGGAGGAGCTGACCAAGGGGCGGATCATGGAGTTGTACCTGAACGTGGTGGAGCTGGGGCCCATGGTCTACGGGATCGGCCACGGCGCCCGCTACTACTTCGGCAAGCCGGCCTCCGCCCTTACCCCCCGGGAGTGCGCGTTTCTGGCCGCCATGCTCCCCGGTCCCCGCGTCGCCTACAATCCCTACAAGAACCTGGGAAGGGTGGTCAAGCGTTCGGACATGATCCTGCGCCTGCTGCGGGGCAAAGGGGTCCTCTCCGAAGGGGAGTACCGGCTGGCACTGCAGCAGATGCCCAACATCGCCGGTCTGCAGCGGAAGGTGGACGAGAGCATCGAGAAGAAGGTGGTCCCCTTCCAGAATGTCACGGGTGCCGCCGTCCCCGGGGAGCCGGTCCCTGCGCCGATCCCGGAGGAAGAGAGTACCTCCCGGGAGCCGACGGCGACCCCGCCTGCCGAACCGGCCGGGACGGCGCCCGGCGGGGAAGGGAGTGGTGCCGCTCCGCCGGTGGGGGAGGAGCCGAAATAGGAAAGGGCGGGGGTTTCCCCGCCCTTTTTTCGTAGCAGAAAAGAGAGGGTGATGATTCTCCCTATACGCGGTACCCCTCGATGGCCGGGTCCGAGAACTCGTTGGGAACCGCGATGATCCGTTCGCTGCCGTCGATCACCACCTTCACCCGGGAATCGTTCCCGGGCTCGGCCTTGGTGTAACGCAGCAGGATCTTCGCGGCGGTCGCGAGGAGGGTGTCGTCCACCGTCCCCATGAGGACGCCGAGGGGGCTCGAACCGTCGAGCCAGCGCAGGGTCGCCTCTCCCGGCTGGATGTTGCGGGCGAGGAGCTCGTTTTCCGCCTCGTTGCGGCCGATGAGGGCCTTGGTCCGCGGCCCCACCCGGAAGTGGCGCCCGATTTTGAGGAGGCGGAAATCGCGCAGGTCGAGCCGATCCGAGTGCTCGAAGACGTCCCGCACCTTGGAGACGAAGGAGACCTCGGTCAGGAGGCATCCCCCCGCGGGGCAGGGATAGTTGCGGACGTCCAGTTCGTCGGCCAGCTGTATCTGCTCCTTGCGGGAGCGCCCCTGGATGGCAAGAAGCTTCTCCCGGTCGACCCACCCCTCCCGTTCCGGGACGGTCGGCTCGAAATGCCTGGCCGAGAGGGGGCGCAGGAGAAGACCTTCCAGGCCGCTCTCCCGCTCGATGACCCGGAGGGTGTCGCGGCGCTGGCTCATGGGGCGCTGGCCGAGCACCTCGCCGGTGATCACGAAGTCGGCGCCGCTCTCCGCCAGGTACTCCTTCGCCTTTCGCAGCAGGAAGATACGGCAGTCGACGCAGGGATTCATCGCCTTGCCGTAGCCATGCTTCGGGCTGCGGACGACTTCGAGATAGTCGATCCCCTTGTTCATGACCTTGATCGGGATGCCGAACTCCTCGGCGACGCGCACCGCCTCGGATTTGCACCCGGCGCTCTTGGCGGTGCAGGTGCAGAAGGGGGAGGTGAAATTGAGGGCCTCGACCTCGATCCCCTGTTCAAGCATTACCTTGACCGCAAGGGTGGAGTCGAGCCCCCCCGAGAGGAGGGCAAGGGCTTTTCGTTTCATGGTCGCTCCTGGGGCGCCATCACGGACCTGGAGGTGGGGCCGGTCCGGTACGGGGCCGGATTTTTGCATCAGGCTAGCACAGCGTCCGCGGGAATGTAAAGGGCGGCGGGCGAAAAAGCTCTCAAGAACGGCCCGCTCCGACCGATGGTTACAAGAGGAGGGAATAAAATGGAAAGCATCGTCAAGGAAGGGTCCCTCGGATCCATTCTCTTCAAATGCCAGATCATCAGCGAAGACGACATCCGGGCGGCCCTGGAGGAACAGGTGCAGAGGGGGTGCCGCTTCGGCGAGGCGCTCGTCAAGCTCGGCATCGTTACCCAGGAGGATATCGACTGGGCGCTCTCCAACCAGCTCAACATCCCCTACGTGCGGCTCAAGCCGTCCATGGTCGACCGGGGGACGGTGGCGCTCGTTCCCGCGGCGCTGGCCCGACAGCACAACCTGATGCCGCTCATCCGCGCCGGCGACGAACTGAGCGTCGCCATCGCCGACCCTCTCAACAAGGCGGCCGTTGGGGCGGTCGAAAAGGCCACCGGCTGCACGGTCTCGATCTCGGTTGCACTGATCAGGGAAATCCGCGAGATGCAGGATGTGTTCTACGGCCCCTCGGAGACGGCCGAGAGCCTCGGCTTCGCCTCGGCGCACTTTCCCGCTGCAGCCCTCGACGCCATCAATCGCGACCTCTCCGGCGCGAAGCTCATCGACTACCTTCTCCTCTTCATCGTGCAGCAGAAGCTGTCGTCCCTCTCGCTCTATCCCGTGGGGGACGCCGTGGTCGTCGCCGCCCGGCGCGGCGGACAGACGCGGGAGATCGGGCGGCTTTCCCCCTGCCACTACCCCGAGGTGGTTCTGCGGGTCAGAAAGCTCGCCAGGATTGCCGGCGCCGGGGAGTTTGCCGCCCGGGGCGGGCTCAGCTTCGCCTGGAAGGGGAAGACGATCGCGTTTCTGGTGGCGCTACTGCGGGGAGAGGGGGGGGATCACCTCACCTTCAGGGTGCATATCGCCGCCCCCTATCCCGCGGTAGTGACCGATCTCGGCCTCTCCGCGGAGAAGGGGCGCAGTTTCGAAGCGCTGGCGGCCGCGCCGAGAGGGATGATCCTGGTGGGGGCCCGGGACGCGGAGCTTCGCTGCCGGATGATCGACCTCTACCTCCAGGAGCACGAAACGGCCGCCAAGACGGTCATCGTGCTGGGAAGCGGACCGGGGCAGGGGGAAAAGCGCTTTCCGCGCATCCCCCTCCACCCGGAGGCGGACCTCGATGAGGTACTCCTGGCGGCCCTGGAGCACGACCCCGATCTCGTCGTCCTGGAAGACGTGACCGACGGGCGCGCCTTTTCCGCCGCGTGCAAGGCGGCGATTCGCGGCAAGCTCGTGGTGGCCGGCGTGGCGGTGGGCGACACCCCCTCCCTGCTGCGCCAGCTCATCTCCTTCCGCGACCGCCACCATCTCGCGCCGGCTTCCCTGCGGGGAGTGCTCGTCGCCCGGGAGGTCCGCACCCTCTGCCCTGACTGCCGGCAAAGCGGACCCTGCACCCCGGAGGAGGCGAAGACACTCGGTCTCGGCGACGGCGGGACCTGCCACCGGGCCGCGGGGTGCCCCTCCTGCGGCCAGACCGGGATCGGGGGGAAGCGGTGCCTCGTCGACGTTGTGGCGCTCGACGAGGAGAGCCGCCGACAGTTCGAAACCGCTCCCACGGCGGAGGCATTCCTTGACTACGCGAAATCCCGCGGCTGGCGCGGCCTGGAGGAGGAGGCGCGGGAACTCCTCGCCTCCGGCGGCCTCTCTCCTGAGGAGTTCGCGGCTTCCCTATTCACCTGACGGAGACGTATCCATGGCACGTATCGACACACTCTTCAAAATGCTCAAGGAGCAGGGGGCCTCGGACCTTCACCTCTCCTCCGGGGCGCCCCCGATCTTCCGGCTTCACGGCGAGATGGCCCGCCAGAACTTCAAACCCCTTACCCATGAGGAACTGAAGGTCATCCTCTACGAGATCCTAACGGAGAAGCAGATCGCCGAGTTCGAGGCAAAGCGCGATCTCGACTTTGCCTATGCCCTTCCGGGGCTCGCCCGCTTCCGGGGGAACTACCTGATGACCCACCGCGGGGTCGCCGCGGTCTTCCGGATCATTCCGAGCAAGATCCTGTCGGCCGACGACCTGAACCTCCCTGAGGGGGTCCGGAGGATGACCCAGTTCAAGAAGGGGCTGGTGCTCGTCACCGGCCCCACCGGTTCAGGGAAATCGACCACCCTGGCGGCGATGATCGACCTCATCAACGCGACCCGCAAGGAGCACATCCTCACCCTGGAGGACCCGCTGGAGTTCATCCACGAGAACAAGATGTCACTCCTGAACCAGCGCCAGATCGGCGAGCACTCCGAGAGCTTCTCCAACGCCCTGCGGGCGGCGCTGCGGGAGGACCCCGACGTGATCCTCGTCGGCGAGATGCGGGACCTGGAGACCATCAGCCTCGCCATGAGCGCCGCCGAGACCGGGCACCTGGTCTTCGGGACCCTTCACACCAACTCGGCGGCCAAGACCATCGACCGGATCATCGACGTCTTCCCCAAGGATTCCCAGGAGCAGGTCCGGGCCATGCTCTCCGAATCCCTCAAGGGGGTGGTCTGCCAGCAGCTTCTCAAGACCGCCGACGGCAAGGGGCGGGTGGCGGCCCTGGAGATCATGCTCGGCACCCCGGCCATCGGCAACCTGATCCGGGAAGCGAAGACCTTCCAGATCCCCTCCATCATCCAGACCGCCAAAAAAGACGGCATGCAGCTCATGGACCAGCATCTGCTCGATCACCTCAAGATGAAGAAGATCTCCCCGGAGGAGGCATACCGCTGCGCCCAGGACAAGAAGCAGTTCGAGCAGTACCTTTCGGATAAGCCGGCGCAGTAGCTCCGGCGCACCACTAGAACCGCCGCCGTCACGTGCTGTTGTCGGCAGCTGGTCGCGTAAGCGTTCGCCTCGGTTGGGGAAAAAAACCTTGCACGGTATCGCACGCCATGGTATAAACGAAATTCTCTGTGTCGGGGCGTAGCGCAGCCTGGTAGCGCACCTGCTTCGGGAGCAGGGGGTCGGAGGTTCAAATCCTCTCGCCCCGACCAGCTTTATCCGCTGTACCTGAGGAGGCCACCCGTCTGGGTGACCTCCTTTTTTCGTTCCGTTGCCCAAGTTTCCTCAACCTGCTGGGGTGCCGAGAAAATGGTTGTCACGGTCCGGGCGAAATGCTAGGTATCAATGGTTGGCAGCAGTTTTCGGAAGGGGAGCGTCGCCATGTTTCGCACTCTGCACGAGTTTCTCGGGGAGCTCGAACGCCTTGGGGAGCTGCACCGGGTGGGGAGCGGGGTCGATCCGAGGTTCGAGATCGCCGCCATCACCGACCGGGTCTGCAAGTCGTCCGGCGGCGGGAAGGCGCTTCTCTTCGAGAGGGTGCGGGGAAGCGGCATCCCGGTGGCGACCAACCTCTTCGGCTCCCCCCGGCGGATGGCGGCGGCATTGGGGATCCCGGCCCTCGAAGCCCTGGCGGCGCGGATGGAGGAGCTTCTCGCTCCGGCGGACGGAGAGGGGGGCCTTGCCGAGCTGGCCGCACCGTTTGCCGCCGGTGTGCTGAAGCGATATCTGCCGGTGGCGGTTGCGGCCGCTCCGTGTCAGGAGATCGTCGAAACCGTCCCGGATCTCTCCCGCTATCCGTTTCTTACCTGCTGGCCCGGCGACGGCCATCCCCATGGCGCCGGCCGCTTCATCACCCTCCCGCTGGTGATTACCCGGGATCCCGAGACCGGTTGCGCCAACTGCGGCATGTACCGGGTCTGGATAGCCGGGGCGCGGAGTGCCGGCATCCGCTGGTATGCCGGCAGGGGAGGGGAGCTCCACGGCCGCAGGTACCGCGAGCGGGGTGAACGGATGCCGGTGGCGGTGGCGGTGGGGGGAGATCCGGCCCTGGCGCTGGCCGCCATGATGCCGTTGCCCGAGGGGGTCGACGAGATGCAGTTTGCCGGCTGGCTGCGGGGAGCCCCGGTGGAGATGGTCCAGTGCCGGACGAGCGAGCTGCGGGTCCCGGCCGGGGCCGAGCTCGTCATCGAGGGGTTCATGGAGCCGGGCGAGACGATCCTGGACGGAGCCTTCGGCAATTATACCGGCTTTTATGCCCCCGCGACCCAGGTCCCCCACCTGCGGGTCTCCTGCGTGACCCGGCGCGTGGATTGCGTCTACCCTGCCACGGTGGTGGGGCCGCCTCCCATGGAGGATTGCCATCTGGCGCAGGCGGCGGCGATGCTCATGCTCCCCCTTTTCCGCCGTCGCTGGCCCGAGATCGTCGACATCTCCTTCCCGACGGAGTGGATCTTTCACGGCGGGGCCATCGTCTCGGTCCGGAGCGAAGCGGCGGGGCGCGCCAAGGAACTCATGGCGAAGCTGTGGGAGTCGGAGCTGATGGGGGCATCGCGGCTCATCGTCGTGGTGGACGGGGAGACGGATGTCCGCGACCTGTCCCAGGTCGCCTGGCGGATCGTGAATCTTCCCGACTGGAGAAGCGATCTGGTCGTCTCCGAGCGGGAGCGGGGAACGCCCCTCTTCCCCTGGCTCGGGAGCAGGCTCGGGATCGACGCCACCCGCTGCGGCGGGGGGGGAGCGAGGCCCCCGGCGCTGGCAATGGGGGAGGAGATTCGTCGCCTGATCGATCAACGGTGGAGGGAATACGGTTTGTGAGACCTGGCCGCGTTGCATGGCTCTGCGCACTCTGTATCGGGGTTCTTCTTCTTGCGGGATGTTACCATCTGCGCCTGGAGGCGACCCCCCTCGACGTGCGGCGGTTTGAGGTCCCCCGGCCGCCGGATGACGTCTATGCCGCCGTGAAATCCCTGCTGGCGCGCGAACGGTACGAGTTCGAGCAGGAGGAGGGGAAGGAGAGGCTCCTTCTGACCGGTTTTCGCCACTTTGCCACCCGTGCGGGAGGGCTCACCCTGCCGGAGGGGGGGCGGCTCTACTTCCACCGGCTCAGGGTCACGGTCCGGGAGGTGGCGGGGGGGAGCGAGGTGGCCGTGGAGTCGGTCGACCTGGAGATCCGCTCCAGTTACGCATACGACGAAGGGGGGAAGGTCAACTACTTCATGAAGCGCTACCCCTACGAGCACTATCCCGGCATGTTCGACCTCGATGTCGTCAACAGGGAGCTGAACGGCGTGCAAAGGGGGCTGGAAACCACCCTGCGTGCGGGAGTGGGAAATGGTCAGTGATGAGCGGATCGGGACAGATATGGTGAAAAAGATAGCCGTCTTTCTGGAGATGATCAAATTCTCCCACACGGTGTTTGCGCTGCCGTTCGCGTTCACAGGGGCGGTTCTGGCCGCCGGCGGGCTCCCAACGGCGACACAGGCGTTCTGGATCCTGATGGCGATGGTGGGTGCCCGGACCGCCGCCATGGGGTTGAACCGCCTCATCGACGCGGAGATCGACGCCCGCAACCCCCGGACCGCCGGGCGCGCCATCCCGGCGGGGCTCATCGGCAAGGGGACCGTGGGGCTCTTCATCGTCGTTTCGATCCTCCTCATGCTCCATGCGGCCCACCGCCTGAACCCCCTCTGCCTCTACCTGTCGCCGGTGGCGCTCTTCTTCCTGGTGCTCTACTCGTACTGCAAGCGGTTCACGGCGTTCGCCCACGTGGTACTCGGCATCTGCCTCGCCGCAGCGCCGCTCGGGGCGTGGATCGCCATCCGGGGGAGCGTGGGGGTGCCGGCCGTGCTCCTCGGCCTGGCGGTCCTCTTCTGGGTCGCCGGGTTCGACATCCTCTACGCCCTGCAGGACCTGGAGTTCGACCGGGCGAGCGGCCTCCACTCCATCCCGGTGCGGCTCGGGGTGCGCGGTTCCCTCTGGACCGCCCGCCTCTTCCACGGGGCGATGGTCCTGCTCCTGGCGCTCCTCGTCCCCCTGGCCGGCCTGGGGGGGTGGTTCGTGGCCGGCTTTGCGCTTTGTGCCGCCATGCTCCTCTACGAGCACTGGCTCCTGCGGGGGGGGGATCTCTCCCGCCTGGACGCCGCCTTCTTCAACATGAACGGCTACATCAGCATCACCCTCTTTGTCGCCACCCTCGTCGACGTGCTGGCGGGAAGGGTGGGGGCATGAGCGGGCGGCACGTGGTCCTTGCCCTTACCGGCGCATCGGGTGCGGCCTACGGCCTGCGGCTCGGGGGGGAGCTTCTGCGGAGGGGGCACCGGGTCACCTTCCTGGTGAGCCGGCCGGGATTCGCCGTCCTGCGCGAGGAGTGCGGTCTGGACTGGGAGGGGGGGCCGCACGCCGTTGCCGGCCATCTCGCCGCCCATTACGGAGCGGGCGCCGGGACGCTTCACTATTATGCCGATGACGATCTCCTGGCGCCGATCGCCAGCGGTTCCCGCGCCCCCGACGCCATGGTGGTCTGCCCCTGTTCCATGGGGAGCCTTGCCCGGATTGCCGCCGGCCTCTCCGGGACCCTCATCGAGCGCTGCGCCGATGTGGCCCTCAAGGAGGGACGTCCCCTTGTCCTCGTCCCGCGGGAGACGCCGCTCTCCCCGATCCATCTGGAGAACATGCTGAGACTCGCCCGGCTCGGGGTCCGGATCGTCCCGGCCATGCCCGCCTTCTACCAGAGGCCGGCGACGGTGGACGATCTGGTGGCGTTTATGGCCGGCAAGGTCCTCGATCAGCTGGGGGTGGAGCACGACCTCTTCCCGAGGTGGGGCGCGGAGGGGGAGAACCGGCCCGGGGGGGAACAGCCATGATTTCACTTTCTGCCATAACCGCCAAGGTCGATGCCGGCGAGCGGATCACCGACGAGGAGGCCCTCTTCCTCTTCGACTCCCGGGATCTCCTCGCCGTGGGGGAGCTGGCCGCCGCCGTCAACCGCCGCCGTAACGGCGACCGGGTCTTCTTCAACGTCAACCGCCACATCAACCACACGAACATCTGCGTGAACCGCTGCGCCTTCTGCGCCTTCTCCCGCACGGCCGACGAGCCGGGGGCCTACCTCTACGACCTGGAGGAGATCCGCAACCGAGCCGTGGAGGCGTGCGCCCAGGGGGCCACCGAGATCCACATCGTCGGTGGCCTCCATCCCGATCTCCCCTTCGACTTCTACCTGGAGATGCTCCGGACCGTGAAGGGGGTCTCCCCCGGCCTCCACGTGAAGGCGTTCACTGCCGTGGAGATCGACTACCTCGCCCGCATCGCGGGGCTCTCCCTCGCCGAGACCCTGCGGAAGCTGAAGGAGGCGGGGCTTGGCTCCCTTCCCGGCGGCGGGGCGGAGATCCTGGGGGAAGCGGTGCGGCAGAAGCTCTGTCCCGAGAAGATCTCGGGGGAGCGGTGGCTCGCCGTCATGGAGGAGGTCCACCGGGCGGGGCTCAAGTCCAACGCCACCATGCTCTTCGGCCACATCGAGAGTTACGCCGACCGCATCGACCACATGCGGCGGCTGCGGGAGCTTCAGGACCGCACCGGCGGCTTCCAGGTCTTCATCCCCCTCGCCTTCCAGAAGGAGAACAACCCCCTCGGCCACCTGAAGCGCCCCGGTCCCGGTGGGGTCGACGCCCTGAAGACCCTGGCGGTGGCCCGCATCTACCTCGACAACTTCGCCAACATCAAGGCCTACTGGGTCATGCTCGGGGTGAAGATCGCCCAGACGGCCCTCGCCTTCGGGGTGAACGACCTGGACGGCACCGTGGTGGAGGAGCGGATCGGCCACGACGCCGGCGCCGCCTCTCCCCAGACCATGGGGCGCGACGAGATCGTTGCCCTGATCCGCAAGGCCGGCCGGGTGCCGGTGGAGCGGGATACCCTCTACAACGAACTGCGGACCTGCTGATGACGACGCTAGCCCTGGAAAAGAGCGAGCGGGGAGAACCCCTCACCCGTGCCGAGGCGCTGGCGCTGCTGACCGCCGGCGATCTCCTTGCCCTGGGACGGACCGCCGACCGCATCCGCCGCCGGCTGCACCCCGAAAACCTGGTCACCTTCGTGGTGGACCGCAACGTGAACTACACCAACGTCTGCGACTCCAAGTGCCGGTTCTGCGCCTTCTACCGCGACCTCGGGGCCCCGGACGCCTACCTCCTCGGCGAGGAGACGATCTACGCCAAGATCGCCGAGCTGGTGGAGCGGGGGGGGACCCAGCTCCTGATGCAGGGGGGGCTCCACCCGAACCTCGGGATCGAGTGGTTCGAGGAGCTCTTCCGGGGGATCAGGGAGCGCTTTCCCCGGGTGCAGAACCACTCTCTCTCGCCCGCGGAGATCACCCAGATCGCCGCCATCTCGAAGCTCGATCTCCCCGAGGCGATCCGGCGGCTGCGGGAGGCCGGGCTCGATTCGATCCCCGGCGGCGGGGCCGAGATCCTCGTGGACAGCGTGCGGCAGGAGATCTCCCCCAAGAAGATCGGCTGGGAGGGGTGGGCGGCGGTGATGCGCGAGGCGGCCCGGCAGGGGATGCCGACCACCGCCACCATGATGTTCGGCAGCACCGAGGGGCCAGAGGATATCGTCGAACATCTCTTCCGGATCCGGGAGCTCCAGGCTGCGGGGGGCTCCTTCACCGCCTTCATCCCCTGGACCTACCAGCCGGGGAACACCGAGCTCGGCGGCCGCAGCGCCACCGGCGTCGAGTACCTGAAGGTGCTGGCGCTCTCCCGGATCATCCTCGACAACGTCCCGAACATCCAGGCGAGCTGGGTGACCCAGGGGGCCGCCATGGCCCAAGTGGCGCTCTTCTTCGGGGCCAACGACCTGGGGGGAACCATGCTGGAGGAGAACGTGGTCGCCGCTGCCGGCTGCACCTTCCGGATGAGCCGGGAGGAGATGGTGGAGCTGATCCGCGACGCCGGCTTCCGGGCGGCCCAGCGAACGACGCTCTACGAAATAATCCACGAGTTTTAGTGGCTCGCAGCCGGCTATGTAGCTCCCCCCTGCCCCCCTCTTAACCCAAGAGGGGGGAAAGCTTACTCCTCCCCTTAGATTAAGGGGAGGTTGGGAGGGGTTATCAATCAATTCCCACGACTGGAGATTTCCTTGTCCTTCCAATTCGTTTCACCCGACATCATCACCACCCCCGAAGGGGTCCGCCGCCTTGCCGAGCGCCTCGGCCGGGAGCCTCTCGTTGCCTGCGACCTGGAGGCCGACTCCATGCACCACTACCAGGAGAAGGTCTGCCTCCTCCAGTTCGCGGTGCCGGGGTATGCCGCCATCGTCGACCCCCTGGCCGTCCCCGACCTCTCCCCCCTGGCCTCGCTCTTCGCCGATCCCTCCCGGCGCAAGGTCTTCCACGGCGCCGACTACGACATCCGGTCGCTGCATCGCGATTTCGGGATCGAGGTGAACACCCTATTCGACACCATGATCGCATGCCAGTTCCTGGGGGAGCGGGAATTCGGCCTGGCGGCGGCGCTGCGCAAGCGTTTCGGGGTAGAGCTCGACAAGCAGTACCAGCGGGCTGACTGGAGCCGCCGCCCCCTCGGCGCGGGAATGATCGAATACGCCGTAAAGGACACGACGCTCCTCATCGATCTCTATCGGCAGTTGGAGGGTGAGCTGCGGGAGAAGGGGCGGCTGGCGTGGGTGGAGGAGGAGTGCGTGCTCCTCAGCAGGGTGCGGATGGCGCAGCGCGGCGACGAGCCGCTGTTTCTCCGGTTCAAGGGGGCGGCCCGTCTGGACCGCCGGACCCTGGCGGTGCTGGAGGAGATTCTCCGGTTCCGTGACCGGCGCGCCCGGCAGGCCGATCTGCCGCCGTTCAAGATCCTGGGGACCGAAACGGTGCGGGAGCTGGCCGAGAAACGCCCCCGGTCGGCCGGCGAGCTTGCCGGGATCACGGGGATTACGGAGAAGGTGGCGGCCCGTTACGGCGAAGGGATCCTGCGGGCGGTGGAGAAGGGGATGGCGATTCCCGAACGGAATCTGCCGGCCTACCCCCGGGAGGAGCGCCGCCGTATGAGCGGCCCCGAGGAGCAGCGGCTGAAGGCCCTGAAGGGGTGGCGCGAAAAGGAGGCGGCGCGGCTCGGGATCGACATGGGGTATCTGGCCAACAACGCCCTCCTGGAGCAGCTGGCCATCGCCGCTCCCCGCTCTGATGCGGAGCTTGACGCCATCGGCCTGAGGCAATGGCAGAAGCGGGAGTTCGGCCCGACGATCCTGGCGCTCCTCACTGCCATCCGGTAAGCGC
The DNA here is from genome assembly GCA_021847245.1 of Deltaproteobacteria bacterium. Taxonomy (GTDB): domain Bacteria; phylum Desulfobacterota; class Desulfuromonadia; order Geobacterales; family Geobacteraceae; genus Geobacter. The sequence goes on from JAJZUC010000016.1 coordinate 35,989, forward strand.
GCTCCCGCTTATCCTTTCTTGTCGTCCGGCTCCCCGAAAATCGATTCGAACTCGTCGGACGAGAAGGCATCAAGCTCGACCTTTGGTCCCGCAGCGGGAGGGGGTTCGGGCTTTTTTTCCGTCTCCTCCCATTCAAAGCTCTCCAGTTCAAAGGAGGCCGGCGCCTCCTCCTCCGCCGGGGTGGCCGACGCCGGTTCGATGGCGAACCCCGGGAGCGTATCCGTCGGCGTGTCCCACGGATTTTCCAGTTCGACCCCGGCCGAGGTGTCGGTCACCGCTGCGGCGAGCATCGGGTCGGGCGCATCGGTCTCCAGGAGACTCGCAAACCCGTCATCGACGCTGCTCTCCGCGGCGAAAGCGGGGGGAGCAGTCTCAGTGGCCGGTTCGTCGAAGGAGAAGTCGGCGAAGGAAGGTTCGGCAACGGCAGTGGGAGGGGGTTCGGGCGCGGCGGTAGGTTCGAGGTCGAAGGAGAAGGTCTCCTCCGCCGGTGCCGGTTTGGCGGTTTCTGCAATACCGAAATCGAGATCGGGGAAGATGTCGTCCTCTGGCTTCGGCGGGGGTGGGGAGGGGGGGGCCGGAGGCTCCCACGTGAACGATGCGTCCGCCGGGGGCGGTGGTGCGTCGACGGGGGAAACCACCGTCAGCGGGGCCGCCACGGTCGCAGCCGCCGCGGCAGCCGGAACGACGATGGGGCGGATGCCGTGGCTCATCTTGAACCCGGCCAGATCGTGGTTGCACTTCCTGCAGGTGTCGAGAAACTCGAAGCTGTTATACCCACACTTGGGACATTTCATCGGCTGATGCTCCTTGCACGGGACAACGCCGCTGCCCTGTCCCGCTATGTCGTTGGTCCTGCACTCCCGAGGTCGCCGAACAGATACTGGAAGATCGCCACGAGGGCTATCCCCGCGGTTTCGGTCCGCAGTATCCGCCGACCGAGGGTTACCGGAACGAACCCGCCTCTCCGGGCAAGGTCGGCCTCTGCGGGAGAGATCCCCCCTTCGGGACCGACGATGACAGCGATGCTCTCCGGAAGGGGGGTGGCGGAAAGGATGTCCCGCAGGCCGGTGAGCCGCTCCTCCTCCCAGAGAAGGAGCCTGAGGTCGTGGTCGGCCTCGTCGGCCACCGCTCCCATGCCGGGGGCAAACCGCACCGTCGGGACAACCCCCCTCCCTGCCTGGCGGGACGCCTCCTCGGCCACCCGTTGCCAGCGGCGGAGTTTTTCCGCTTCCCGCTCCCCGGTGATGCGGCTGACGGAGCGGGCCGCCTGGAACGGGACCACCTCGGTTACCCCGAGCTCAGTGCATTTCTGCAAGATGAGTTCCATCTTGTCCCCCTTCGGCACCCCCTGGTAGAGGGTGATGCGGGGGGCCGCACCGGACGGCGCCGCGGCGCACCGCCGGGTGATGGCAACCCGGAGGCTCTCCCGCCCGATCTCCCGGATGATCCCGGTGCATTCGCAGCCGCGACCGTCGGCGAGCTGGACGCAGGTGTCAATTTTCAGGCGCAGCACCTTCGCCATGTGACGAAAAAGGTCGCCGCGCACCTCGACGGTTTCTCCCGAGAGGTCGGCGCCGGGGAGGATGAAGCGGCGCACGCTACGCCCCCCTCCGGTAGACGAGGCAGCTCCATTCGCCGTCGTGGCGGGCCGACCGGAGGGAGAGGCCGGTGGCGGTGAAGCCGGCGATGACGTACTCTTCCCGCTCCCGGAGAATTCCGGAGAGGACGAGGAAGCCGCCGGTGGCGACCTTCACCGCCAGCTCCCCCGCCATCCGGACCAGGTCTTCGGCGAGGATGTTGGCGAGGGTCACGGCAAAGACCCCGGGGATGGCCGCCAGGGGGGTGGTGACGAGCTCGACGGTGTCGGCGACGCCGTTCAGGGTGCAGTTCTCCGCCGCCACGACCACGGCGTCGGGGTCGATGTCGGTACCGACCACGCGGCGGGCGCCGAGCTTGGCGGCGGCGATGGCCAGGATCCCCGACCCCGTCCCCACGTCGAGTACCGCCAGGGGAGAGGCGTCGGCCGTCGGGAGCGCGGCGACGATTTCCTCCAGGGCTTCGAGGCAGAGGCGGGTGGTCGGGTGCGTGCCGGTGCCGAAGGCCATGCCGGGGTCGAGCTCGATCACCAGGTCGCCGGGAAGGGGGGCGAACGGCTCCCAGGTCGGCTTGATCACGAGGTGCCTGCCGATGCGCGCCGGCGCGAAGTGCTGGCGCCATCCCGTGGCCCAGTCTTCCTCGCGGATCATGGTGACGCTGGGGGTGGGGATGCTGTCGGCCCCGAACCGTGGGCCGTGCTCCCGGAGAAACTGCTCCAGTTCGGCGATCCGGGCATCGAGCCCGTCGCCGGGGGCGAAATAGCCCCGCACGGTCTTGACCGGAGACTCCCGGATCGTGTCGATGGAGAAGGTGTCTACCTCCAGATTGTCGATGCTGACGCCGTTTCCCGTCAGCTCGACGAGGTAGTCGGCGACGAGGTCGACCATGGCAGCTGGGATTTCGCAGCAGACCTCGGCCCAGACTTTGTTCATGGATGCTCCTTTGCGGCGAATTTCCCGTTGTGGCGCGCCGCGGGCGCAAAAGGTGAGCTAACGTAGCAGAACTAAAAGGGTAAGACAATAAAAACCTTGACAAATCGGTCCGGGCGCGGTCTAATTTTCATTAGAAATGGTTCGGGGTGAGGGATGGAGCTAGAGAGCCTGAAAAATGAGATCGTGACATTCGTGGAACGACGGAAAGGGGACTTCTGCGCCATTGCCGACGACCTTTTCCGCCACCCCGAGACGGGCCTCAACGAGGTGCGGAGTTCGGCGCTCCTTACCGGCGTTCTCGAACGGGAAGGTTTCCGGGTGACGCGGGGGGAGGCCGGTCTGCGAACCGCCTTCCGGGCCGTGTGCGGAGAGGGGGATCCGGTCATCGCCCTCATCGCCGAAATGGATGCCCTTCCCGTCATGGGGCACGCCTGCGGCCATAACGTGATCGCCGCCGCGGCCGTCGGGGCCGCCGCCGCCCTGCGAAAGTTTCTCCCCCCCGACGCGGCCCGGATCGTGGTCCTCGGCACACCGGCGGAAGAGATCGGGGTCGGCAAGGTGGAGATGATCCGTCACGGCCTCTTCGACGACGTCTCCTTCGCCCTCATGGTCCACCCCTCGTCCCGCCGTTACGTGATCAAGGAGTATCTCGGTCTCGCCAAGGTCCGGTTCACCTTCTTCGGCAAGCCGGCCCACGCTGCGGCGTACCCCGAGGAGGGGATCAACGCCCTCGACGCCGTGCTCCAGACCTTCAACGCCATCAACGCCCTGCGCCAGCAGCTCCGGCAGGATGTGCGGGTCCACGGTATCGTGACCGAAGGGGGGATTGCCCCCAATATCATCCCGGAGCGGGCCGCCGCCTATTTCTACGTCCGGGCCGACGACCTGGCCGAGCTGGAGCGGGTGAAGGGGCGGGTCATCGCCTGCGCCGAGGGGGCGGCGACGGCCACCGGCTGCCGGCTCCAGGTGGAGGACGATCCCCGGGTGCTCGCCCCCCTCAAGGTCAACCGGGCCTTTTCCGCGCTTTACTCGGCCCAGCTTGCCTACCTGGGGCTTCAGGAGTCGGACGCGCCTGCCGATAAAAACAGGGGATCGTCGGACATCGGCAACGTCTCCCAGATCGTGCCGACGATCCACCCCCACGTCCCGATCGGCGACGGGATCCAGATTCACAGCGAGGAGTTTGCCCGGGCCACCGTCTCCGAGCAGGGGCGGGCCGCCGTGGCGGAGGGGGCGGCCGCCCTGGCGCTGACCGCGGTGGAGCTGGTCCTGCGGCCGGAAATGCGGGAAAAAATCAGGGCGGAATTTGATGGATAAACAATTTTTGCCTGAGCGGAAAAACATGGTATACATAGCTTAATGAAAATGGACATGGCTCGGGGACGGTGACGCAGCAGATGACGATGAAACATATCTATCTCTTTTCCGATGCAACCGGCGAGACCGTGGAGCGGGTGGTCCGCGCGGCCCTCTCCCAGTTCCGGGACGTGGAGGTCCGTTTCCACCGGATGAGCCGCATCAGGAGCCGCGAGGACGTCCGCCACTCCCTCGAAGAGGTCCTGAAGGAGCGGGGGATCGTGGTCTACACCCTGGTCGACACCGAACTGGCCCAGCTTCTGCGCGACGAGGCCGAGGCCCATGGCCTCCAGTCGGTGGACCTGATCAGCCCCCTCCTCTACAAGCTTTCCGACTTCTTCGGGGTCCCTCCCCAGAAGGAACCGGGGCTTCTGTACCAGTTGAACGCCGAGTACCACAAGCGGGTGGAGGCGGTCGACTTTACGGTCAAGCACGATGACGGCCAGGACCCCCGGGGGCTTGCCAAGGCCGATTTCGTCCTCGTGGGAGTGTCGCGCTCCTCCAAGACCCCCCTCTCCATGTACCTTGCCCACAAGGGGTACAAGGTGGCGAACGTCCCCCTGGTGAAGGGGATCGAGCCGCCGCCGGAGCTCTTCAAGGTGAACCCGAGCCGGGTGGTGGGGCTCATCATTGACCCCCACCGGCTCGTGGAGATCCGCTCGGCGCGGCTGCGCAACCTGGGGCAGAGCGCCCGCGGCAGTTATGCCGCCCTGGAGAAGGTGGAAGAGGAGCTCGAGACCTGCCGCCGGCTCTATCGGCGCAATCCCGGGTGGCTGGTCATCGACGTGACGAGGAAGTCGGTGGAGGAATCGGCGGCAGAGATCCTGCAAAGGCTGAACGAGTGACGGTTCATGAGGCAAATCGCTGTTGCACGCTGGCACATTAGAGAAAGAGAGGGATGAACAATGAGAATTCTCGTGGTTGAAGATGAAAAGAAGGTCTCCAGCTTCATCAAGCGCGGGCTGGAGGAGGAGAAGTACGAGGTCGATACCGCCTTCAACGGCGAGGAGGGGCTCAAGATGGCCCTCGACAAGGGGTACGACCTGGTCGTCCTCGATGTCATGCTCCCGAAGAAGGACGGCCTCAGCGTCGTGCGCGAGATGCGGGAGAAGGGTGCCGCGACGCCGGTGCTGATGCTGACCGCCAAGGATTCCGTGGACGACATCGTGGCGGGGCTCGACTCCGGCTCCGACGACTACCTTACCAAGCCGTTCGCCTTTGCCGAGCTTCTGGCGCGGGTGCGGGCGCTCATCCGTCGCAGCGAGCAGGACCGCGGCGCGGAGATCCACTTCGCCGACCTGCGGCTCGACCCGGTGACCCACAAGGTCTGGCGCAAGGACAAGGAGATCGACCTGACGGCGAAGGAGTACGCGCTCCTGGAGTACTTCATGCGCAACCCGAACCAGGTCCTGACCCGCACCATGAT
>JAJZUC010000017.1 GCA_021847245.1 Deltaproteobacteria bacterium
GTCAAGAACCTTTTTCAAAGGGGCGCTTTTTTATTCCCTGACCACCCCTCTTGCGCCAAGGAGCAGTGTTTATAACAAAACTCTCCAGGAAGGGTCAAGAGATTTTGCATTATTCTTCTCTAACCGCAAGCCCCACACATCGAAATAACAAAAAAGAACTCGCCGAAGATTCGGCAGCAACATATTAGCCTGATTGACTCTCTTTAATACGGAGCGCGGCTGCGTAAACCTCGCTTCGCTGCAAACCAGTCTCGGCCACCACGAAACGCACTGCATCCTTTAGCGAAAGTGTACCATCGAGGAGATATTTCTCAAGAAGAGATTCAACCCGAACCGTCTCCACTTGAAGTTCATCGCTGCCAGGAGAAACCAAAATGACTACTTCTCCTTTCACTTGCCGTCCAGTAAAAGCATCTATAACCTCAGAGACCGCGCCTCGTGCGAATTCTTCATGCATTTTAGTAAGTTCCCTTGCAACCACCACAGTGCGCTCACCAAGCAGTTCCCTGATATCGCCGAGAGTCGCCATAAGTCTGCCCGGAGCCTCATACAAGACGATCAGGCGCTTCTCTCCTTGAAACGCAGAAATGCACTCCCTGCGTTTTCCAGGTCGGTTTGGCAAAAAACCAAGGAACACAAAGGAATCGGTCGGTAAACCAGACGCAGACAGTGCGGCAATTGCGGCACACGCGCCCGGGATGGGGACAACAGCAATCCGCTCGCTTACCGCACTTCGTACAAGTTGGTACCCTGGATCGGATATACATGGGGTTCCTGCATCGGTTACAAGTGCCACTGATAACCCGTTGCGCAGGCGTTCCAAGATGTATTCCCCCTTCAGGGTCTTGTTGTGATCAAAATACGAGGTGAGAGGTTTGGATATACCGAGGTAGGTCAAGAGCTTTCGTGTATGACGGGTATCTTCTGCTGCAATGAGATCGACTTCTTTGAGGATACGGACCGCCCGGAAGGTCAAATCTTCAAGGTTGCCGATGGGTGTGGCAACAATATATAGAATTCCGGGGGTACTCATTTCCCCCAATCACGAGAATAGCGGAAGTCCCGGTCGATGGTTCGAGTGGAGACCTTGGCAATAACCGGCAGCCGCCGTTTGAAATGAGAATTTTGAATCTTGTTGTAGATCATGTCGATAAAAGCCGGGTCAAAGCCCTTCGAAACGAGCTCTTCACGACACATGCGCAAATCTACCATGCAATAGAGCAACTCATCTACCTGGCGATACGTGAATCCGAGTTCCTGTTCGTCTGTCTGGCCGGCCCAGAGATCGGCCGAGGGTTTCTTGTCGATGATTACGCGCGGGACCCCCATCTCCTCAGAGAGCTGCCAAACTTGAGTCTTGTAGATATCCCCAATAGGGTTGAGGGCGCTCGCCATGTCTCCGAACAAGGTACCATAGCCCAAGAGGAGCTCGGTCTTGTTGCTGGTACCGAGGACAAGTGCGGAAAGCGCCGCCGAATGGTCGTAGAGGATTGTCATCCGCTCGCGGGCCATCTTGTTCCCCCGCCGCATGTTGTCCGCGTCAGGATAACGTGAGAAGTAGGCATCCACCATCGGGGTGATCTCGACGACCTGACAGTGTATGCCCAGCTGTTCGGCAGCGAGGAGCGCGTGGGCTTCACTCTCCGGGTTGCTCGTGCGGTAAGGCATGACAAAAGCGTGGACGTTTTCGGGACCCAGCGCCTCCGCAGCAAGGAATGCCACGAGCGCCGAGTCTATCCCGCCGGAAAGACCGAGGACGGCCTTCCGCACCCCCACCTTGCAAACCTCCTCCCGAACAAATCCTACCAGTATCTGCCGAAGAAGCTTCGCATTCACTTTGAGGCTCATAGCCTGTTCCTCTCCGTCTCGATACGGCGGAGCTCCTTCATGGTGATGGAAAGGCTCTCGTCCCGCATCATTGGCGAAAAGATACGTTCACGACGGAGTGCTCCCTCCTCAACGAGACCCACGACATAATCTTCAAGAAGAATGTTCCCTCGGGCAACAACGCTCCCCGAGGGAGCAACCACCTCGGATCCACCCCAGAAATTGACACCGTCCTCGTAACCAACCCGGTTGCAGTACAGGATACGACAGTTCAGAAACATCGCGGTGGTGGAGGTCAATTTCTGCCACGCAACAGTGGAGCCAAGACTCTCATCCTCGGATATTCCCCGGCCGGGGCTGCTGGAGAGACAAATCAGCGTAGTGGTTCCATCCATCGCAAGGATGTAGGGCACAGACAGATGCCACATATCCTCGCAGATAAGCAGTCCCATGCGACCGAACCTCGTATCGAAAGCACGGATACTTTCGCCCCGGGCAAAATAACGCTGTTCATCAAAGAGGCCATACGTGGGGAGATAAACTTTTCGATGCAGATGCCGGATCTCACCCATCGAGAGATAAAGTGCCGAGTTAAAAAATCTGTAGTCAGGGGAGGCTTCGACAAAACCGACAGCAATGTCTATATGGCGGGAAAGGTCCAATAGCCGGGCCAGTTGGGGAGAATCGGCACGAAGTGCCACCTCGGGCACGAGGTCTCGAAGAAAGTAGCCCGTCAGAGCAAGCTCGGGAAATACTATAAGGTCGATCCCTTCTGAAATGCCCCGTTCAACCGCAGCGCAGATCATCTCGCCGTTATCGGCAAGGCAGCCAAGCTTCGGCTTAATTTGTGCGAGTGCAACTGTGAAGTCCACGAACCCTCCCGTAATCACGCTAACGTAGCACAGGGACGCTCCCCTTTTCAACAGGGTTGCCTTTCAGAAGCAAAGATCAAACGCATTGACGAAATGCTCGATGTCCGGCTCAGCATCCGGTTTGAAGGTGATTGCAACAACGTCGAAACGGGCGTTCGAGTCGTGCCTGCGCCGCGCCGCCAGCCAGGTGAGGGCTGCCTTCGATATCTGCCGCTGCTTGAAGGAGGTGACGGCAAGCTGGGGAGGACCATACCCTGCGGTCCGTCTCGTCTTGACTTCCACAAAAACTAGGGTTTTGCCATCTTGGGCGACGATATCGACCTCGCCAGCCTTACACCGGAAGTTTCGCTCCAGAATCCGATAGCGAAGGCCTTCGAGAAAGGAAACCGCCATATCTTCACCCCTCGTACCAAGGAGCTTATTATGTCGTCCCTCCACGGAGGTCATCCATCCTCCCGCACATGTTCCCGCACCCCCCGGAACGTCAAGCGATGGATGGGACTGGGGCCCAGGCGAGCAATAGCGGCAAGGTGAACTGCAGATCCGTACCCCTTATGCCTGGCAAAACCGTAACCGGGGTACCGCAAATCGAAATCGTCCATCATGCGGTCGCGGGTCACCTTGGCAACAATGGATGCAGCGGCGATCGAGATACTTGCGCTGTCACCTTTTGTTATGGTTCTTTGAGGCAGGTGTATGGGAATTTTGGAAATGCCGTCAACGAGGAGATAATCTGCCGATATGGCCAGATTGGCTACCGCCTCCTTCATGGCGGCAAGTGTCGCCTGGAGAATGTTTATCCTGTCGATGGAAGAATGATCCGAAACCCCCACCCCGATCGCCAGGGCACGCTCGACAATGAGGGCGAACAACTCGTCCCGCTTGGCTGCCGCGAGTTTCTTGGAATCATCCACCCCTTCCAGATCGACACCCGCCGGAAGCAGAACAGCGGCCGCCACGACAGGTCCCGCCAAGGGACCACGACCTGCCTCATCGACACCCGCCACCGCCCGAAACCCTTGCCGCGCAGCCAATTTTTCGAATCGCCACGGATCGGACTGATCGTCGCCAAACAGCATCGAGGGAGCTCTCCTCCTGTCATTAAAAAGAAAGCCCCGCAAGGCGGGGCTTAGTAACTACTGAGCTGCAACATACTTTCTTTCGCGAATCCGGGCGGCCTTGCCGCGGAGTTTCCGCAGATAATACAGCTTGGCCCGCCGGACATGGCCACGGGTGATTACTTCAACGGCATCAAGAGACGGCGAATGAAGCGGGAAAACCCTTTCTACGCCGATGCCGTTGGATATCTTGCGGACGGTGAAAGACTCGCGGATCCCGCCGTTCTGGCGGCTGATCACCACTCCTTGAAAGGCCTGGATCCGGCTCTTGTCGCCTTCCACAATCTTCACATGCACCTTCACCGTGTCGCCAGGCTTGAACGCGGGAATATTCTTCTTCATCTGCTCCAGTTCAATCGCATCAATCTTGTTCATACTCGTGCATCCTCCCGTTATCTACAGAAACCTCTGCAGTTCTTTGTATCCTCATCCATAACCGCGCTAACTCAACGCATGCCGAACATTCTGTCGAAAATTATTGCCGCAGCCGAACGCACAGACAGATGATTGTAATCACCCGTCCCCCGAATCGGCTCAAGAACCAGATCGGCGCGCGCCGTAATCTCCTCCGCCAGCCCCCACCCCGTACCGAAAACCAGCAGGTAGGGATGCTCCCTTTCCTTGACCAGGCTAGACAGGCGACCACACGACACCGTCTCGGCACTGGATCGGGCACCTGTCGTCACGAGCCGTGCCGGCGTTCCGAAGGCCGCCTCCAGATCCCTCATTGCGTCATCAAGAGACGAAACGATGCTGACGAGATCAAGGGCAGCTTTCCGCTTTGGATTGTATCGCGCCCCCCATCCGTCCTGCCAGTGCTTCACGATTCGCCCTGCCAGCGCCTGCTGGCCGGCAACGGGGGTTACGGTATAGTAACGATACAACCCAAAGGTCCGGGCAGCCCGGGCAATATCGTGAATATCAAGGTTGGTCACGGCGGTGGTGACTATCTGCCGGTTCTTGTCGTATACCGGATAGTGGACCAGCGCAACAGCCACATTGCCGAAAGTGGGTGCCCCAATGCTCACGGCGAAGAAGACCTTTCCAACTCCGCCAGATATTCCCAGTCGACACGGTCCAATGCCTGCTTAGTCAAAAGATCCGGTCGCGTCTGCAGCGTTTTCTCCAATGACTTGCGCCTTCGCCAGCGGGAAACTTCGGCATGATTTCCGGAAAGGAGCACGTCCGGCACCCGCACCCCCCGGAATTCGGCAGGCCGCGTATACTGTGGATACTCGAGCAGGCCATCGGCGAAGGAATCGGACCCGGCAGAACCGGCCGACCCCAAAACCCCGGGAACGAACCGCGTTATGGCATCGATCATGGCCATGGCCGCCAGTTCCCCGCCGGTCATGACGAAATCGCCGATCGAGAGCTCGTCATCGACAAACAGCTCCCGCACCCGCTCATCGACACCCTCGTAACGGCCGCAGATGAAAATCAACTCGGACTCGCGGCTCAGCTCACGGGCAATGTCGTGCCTGAACACCCGCCCCCGCGGTGTGGTCAGGACTACTCTTGCTGCGGGCCGATCCCGTCTCACCGTCTCTATGCACACCGCAAGAGGTTCAACCTTCATCACCATTCCGTCCCCCCCCCCGTAGGGAGCGTCATCCACGACACGATGCCGATCGGTCGCGTAGTCGCGAATATTGTGGAGACGAATGTCAACATACCCGTTTTCCACGGCCCGCTTGATGATGCTCTCGGTGAGAGGCCCATCGAACATCGCCGGGAAGAGGGTCAATATGTCGAATTTCATAGATCCAGCAGCCCTTCCGGAGGGCTGACCGTCAACGTTCCCGCAGCGAGATCGATGGCAACGACGATCTCTTCCACGGCAGGAATCAGATACTCCCGTCCGGTCCCACGAACAACATAGACATCATTGCTGCCGGTAGAAATGATCTCTGCCACGCGCCCGAGAAAGGTTCCGTCGTCGCAGACCACCGAGAGACCGATCAAATCACACCAATAATACTCACCCTCGGGAAGAGGCGGAAACTGATCCCTGCGCGCATAGAGTTCACGGCCGACGAGATTAAGCACCTCGTTGATATCCGAAAATTGCTTCAGGGTCAGGAGCACCTTGTTCTGATGGGGCGATGCTGCCGCCACCTCAAGTTCCTCGACCTGCCCGTCCGCTCCTTTGAGCAGTACCGTTTTGAGTGACAAAACGGTCTCATGCTCTCCGGAATAGGAGACCACTTTCAACTGCCCCCTGAGCCCGTGGGTGGAGACAACCTTCCCAAGCAGCAACACGTCCTTACCTTGCAGCATTACTCCACAATCTTCAGCACAGCTTTCTTGTTGTCCTTTGTCGAAACCGCATTCAAGAGGGTCCGAATTGCCTTGGCCGTCCGCCCCTCTTTCCCGATGATTCTTCCCATGTCCTCTTTCGCCACGGTCAGCTTGATGACCGTCGTGTCCTCTTCCATCTCCTCGGTTGCCCTTACTTGGTTCGGGTCGTCAACAAGCGCCTTTGCGATAGTCTCTACGAGTGCTCTCATGTCGGTAACCTCTGCAATGGAAATGACCGGCGGACCGGGAAACAGGTGTCAGTTACGCGGACTTGGTGACGAATTTCTCCCAGAGGCCGGCCTTCTTGAGGATCTGCTTGACGGTGTCGGTCGGCTGAGCACCCTTGCCGAGCCAGTCAAGAGCCTTGGTTTCTTCGAATTTCACGGCTGCCGGACTTTGATTCGGGTCATAGGTCCCGACATTTTCAATGAACCGGCCATCCCGCCTGCTGCGGACATCGGCAACTACGATCTGGTAAAAGGGCTTCTTCTTCGCCCCGGCACGGGCCAAACGCATTTTGATAGCCATCTCTTCCTCCTGGTGTTCTCACGGCCTTGGGCCGCACAGCTGTTGGTTTAAGTATATCAGAAAGGGAACATCCCTTTCCCCATTCCCTTCATTCCCCGCATGAGACCTTTAGGCCCCAGCTTCTGCAACTGCTTCATGACTTTCTGGGCCTCCGTGAAGCGCTTCAGGAGCTGATTGACCTCCTGCACCGTGGTGCCGCTTCCCTTTGCAATCCGCAGCCTTCTGCTGCCGTTTATGATTGCATGGTTGGCGCGCTCTGCCGGGGTCATGGAATCGATGATCGCCTCGATCCGCTTCAATTCGCGCTCGCTCGGCTGCGCCCCCTGCATCTGCTTCATCATTTTGCCGACGCCGGGAATCATTCCGAGAATCGACTCAAGCGATCCCATCTTCTTGATCTGCTGAAGCTGGGTGCGGAAATCTTCCAGGTCGAACTGGCTTTTCTTGAGCTTTTGCTGAAGCCGCTCGGCTTCTTTCTCGTCGAATGTTGCCTGGGCCTTCTCGACCAGGCTCAGGATGTCGCCCATCCCGAGAATGCGGGAAACGAGCCGGTCGGGGTGAAAAACCTCCAGCGCATCGAGCTTCTCCCCGAGACCGACAAACTTGACCGGCTTACCGGTTACGGCCCGTATCGAAAGGGCCGCCCCTCCCTTGGCATCACCGTCAAGCTTGGTAAGGACGACCCCCGTAAGCTCAAGCCGATCGTTGAAACCGGAGGCGACGTTCACCGCCTCCTGGCCGGTCATGGCGTCGGCAACGAAGAGAATCTCCCGCGGTGCCACGGAATCCCTGATCCGGACAAGCTCCCCCATCAGGAACTCGTCGATCTGATGGCGCCCGGCGGTATCAAGGATCACGGTGTCGAAGCCGTTGAGCGAGGCGAAACGCATCGCCTCCCGGCAGATATCGACCGGATCCTGATTGGCCTGCGAATCAAAGGTTTCTATGGAAAGCTGGCGCCCCAGCGTCTTCAACTGCTCGATGGCCGCAGGGCGATACACATCTGCGGGAACCAGGAGAGGACGCCGGCGCTGCGCCCGGAGAAGGCGCGCGAGCTTTCCACAGGTTGTGGTCTTTCCCGCCCCCTGGAGTCCGACCATCATTATGGCGACCGGCGGCTTGGCCGCAAGATCGAGACTGTTGTCCTCGCCCCCCCCCATGAGAGCGACGAGCTCTTCCTGCACGATCTTGATGACCTGTTGCCCCGGCGCGAGGCTCTGGAGCACCTGGGTTCCGATGGAACGCTCGCGAACCCGCTCGACAAAATCCTTGACCACCTTGAAGTTGACATCTGCCTCAAGAAGAACAAGCCGCACCTCACGGAGCGCCTCCTTGATGTTCTCCTCGGTCATCACCCCCTGACCCCGGAGCTTCTTGAAGATTATGTCGAGCTTGTCGGAAAGGTTGTCGAACATCTGAACTCTTATGCAGTTACGCCCTGTTAGCCGGCCAATCCGCAACCTGCGCCTTCGCGCGCACCTGTCCACGGAGAAAGAGGTTAACTATAGACTGCCGTCACCAACCATGTCAAGACAAAAACTGAATATACCATCGGCACATAGGGCCGTCAAAGCTTCAGCACGGACCGGCCCCCGAGAAGACTCTCGGCAATGGTGAACATGTTGGTGACGGCACCAGCCTTCAGCTTGTCCTTACGGTTGTAAAAATCAAGACAGACCCCGCAGGAGAGGATCTCCACCCCCCGGTTGCCGAGCTTGTCGAGCGCTTCCAGCACTTCCGAGCCGTCCGTCGTCAGCAAGACGCCGCTATTGACGAACAGCATACGGTCCGGAACGGCATCCAGATCGAGGAGCGTGACGATAAAGTTTTTCATGAGGAGCCTCCCCAGCTCTTCGGGCCCCTCCCCAAGGCGGTCGGAGGTGACGAGTACAACCGTCCCGCCGCCGGCCCCACGGCCAGCCGCCTCCCCTTCCCCCGCCGCGGAGCCGCCGAGAACCAACGCTACCCCTTCGTCCAGCGGGGATTCCTCGACAGCATACCCCCGCCCCAACGCAAAACGGCGCACATTCTCCCGTGGCGGGCCGTCGTCGAGCAGGACCCGGACCGGTCCCCCCCCCGACGACTCCAACGCGCGCTTGACCGTCACCACCGGCAGCGGGCACGCCATGTTCCTGCAATCGATCGTCTTCATTCCTTCTCCTGTCCCACTCACGCCCGGGCAGAACCGTCGCCAGGCCCGTCACAGCGGCGATACGATTCCCCCTCGCGAACAAAGATCTCCTCGGGGAGCAGCCCCGACGCCGACAAAACCCCCTCGACCGCCTGCCGGTCCGCGGCAGCGTATCGGATGGCGAGGCCACAGTCGGCCCGGAGCGCCCGGGGGGCCGGGATCAGCAAAATCGGGAGCAAGTGCTCCTTAAGGACCTTTTCGGCCTTCATCACCCGGTGGATTGAATTGAATATTGCTACGAAATCGCCGTCCCTTACCATCTCATGCCCTTCCGAAACGAGTCTCCAATTGTACACGCCGCTCACTTCTTTTCAAGGAACATGCGGATTGACAACGAGCCACCCATCACGTAACATGCCGGAAGAGGTGAAGAATGCACTCGTTGTTGATGCTCCTTGGTTTGATCATCCTTGCCTTCGCCATCAACCTCCCGTTCGGGTACCTGCGGCAAGGCTGTGAAAAGTTCACGTTCGGCTGGTACTTCTACGTCCACATCTCGATACCGATCATCATCTATCTCCGCGTAAAATCGGGTTACAGTTGGAAATTCATCCCCCTCACCCTTGGCGGAGCCTTTGCCGGCCAGCTCGTCGGGGGGCTGATCCACCGCCGGCGCAAAAGCAATGGGTGAGAAACGGCCGCGCATGCCCCGTCCCCGTCCGGTGGCCGATCTCCTGGCCGATGCCCTGCACGGCAAACCGGCCGAAAAGCGGTTGAGAGAAGGGAGGATCTGGCTCCACTGGCATGGGGCGGTGGGGCCCCAGGTCGCGAGCCATGCCCAACCGGTCTCGTTCCGGGACGGGGTTCTGACCGTCGCCGTCGCCAGCGCCCCCTGGATGCAGGAACTGAACTTCCTCAAGCGAACCATTGCGGAGCGGCTGAACGCCCTCGTCGGCGAACCGCTTGTGCGGGAGATCTACCTCAAGACGGGGAAAATCGACCAGCCCCCGCCGCCGGAGCCTCCCTCTCCCCCCCTGCGGGAGCTCACCCCCGCAGAGCGCGATCGCGTCGCCACCGAAGCCGCTGCCATCGAAGATCCGGAGCTCCGCGCGGCATTTGCCCGGCTCATGAGCCGGCACCTTGCCCTCATCCCGCGCCGATGACCCCCCCCGGACCGCTGCCGCTTCCCCTTACTCTCCAAAAACCGCCGCGACTTCGGCAGTATACGTAAAATCGTCTCCCCTGACAATCAGCGGCGGCAACACCCGAAGCTCACCCTTGCGCCCCTTGAGGAACTCCACCAGCGCCATCCGCGCCTCGGCGTCCCGCGTGCCGTGCACAAGCCTGAGCCGCAAGGGGGCCAGCTTGAGGCGGTCAGCCTCGGCGAAAAGGTCCGGAAGCCGGCCCGGGTGGTAGATGAAACAGATGCGGCCGGTTGGTTTCACGAGGTATTTGGCGGCGGCCAGAAAGTCGGCAAGGGTCGCCGTCGACTCGTGGCGGGCGTCGTCGCGCCCTGCCTTGGGACTCACCCGCCCGGTACCCCGCTTCCGGTACGGCGGATTGGAGAGGACGAGATCAAACGATGAGACGGGAAAACGTTTTCTCAACCCGGCAATATCGTCGTGCACGATCCCGATCCGCTCTGAAAGCCCGTTCAGTGCAACGTTGCGCTTCGCCAGCTCCGCCATCCCCTCCTGCACTTCGACGCCGACTAAGGTTGCCTGCGCATCCCGGCGGGCGAGGACAAGGGGAATGATGCCGCTCCCCGTGCCGAGATCGATTACCCGCTCGACTCGGCCGACATCGACAAAGGCGCAGAGGAGCAGAGGATCGAGCGAGAACCGGTAACCATGGCGCTGCTGGATGATCCGCAGGCCATAGGCCCTCAATTCGTCAACGGTCTCCTCACCCCTCACCCCTCACTCCTCACCCTTGAGCGCAGGGCCTCCCTGCCGAGCATCAGGGCAAAGAAGGCAAAGGACGCCAGGGTCAGATACTTCCCGACCTTGAAGGGAAGCGGATCGAAAACGAACTCGAACCGGTGCCGGCCGGGAGAAAGGTATACCCCCCGCAGAATGTAATCCACCCGCCGGATCTCAACCGGCGCCCCGTCGACCGTGGCGTGCCACCCTTTGTGGAACTTCTCCCCGAGAACGAGCATGGCACTGGCGGCAACCTCCGCCTCCCCCGCGATCCGGTTCCCCTCGTAGGAGGAGATCTTCACTGTTCCCGCCGGCGGCGCGGCGGTGGTGGTCGGGGGGGCGAGGGGCGACGGGGGCGGCTCCTCCACCAGGGCGAGCCGCGCCGGGCTGAAGGCCGGATTCTGGATGATGCCGAGCGCCTGGCGGGGCTCAACGGGCAGCGCCTGGGGGGCCAGCCACCCCTTGGGGAGAACCCCCGTGTTTTCAAGCACGATCTGCGCCCCGTCCGGCGAGGTGAACACCGGCCGGAACCTGGGAGGGATCGACGGCCGCTCCTGCTGGTACTGCGCCGTGCCATACACGAGATAGCGCACGTTCATCATGTCCGGCATGGCCGAGGCGAAATTGAACCCCTCTAGGAAATCCTGCCATCGCTGCACCTGGACCGGGTTCGAGGTAAACATCACCGGGATGCCGTGGCTCACATACTGCATCGGGTCGCTCCCGTCCATCGGCAGGACGCGGTACTCCTTCGATTGCCGGGAAAGGTAGTCGATGACAGGGGTCACCTCTCCTTTGACGCTTTGCGGAGGGTCCTGGAGCAGCATGAACTTGGCATCCACCCTTCCCACATCGGCCAGAAAAAGCGCCGCAAGGGCGAACGGCACGGCCTTGCCGGAGAGCCACTGCCGGGCAGCGGCCCCGATCACCCCGGCGTAGGCGACCGCGAAGAAGGCGGCGAGGCCGAGCTCCTTCTCGATGGTATGCCAGCGCTGCACCACCAACGCCCCCCCCTCCTCGAACCGGGTCGGCTGGGCGATCTGCGGCATGAGGAGATTGATCCAGAAATTCCTGCCGAGCACCGCAGCCCCAAGCGCCGCAAGCAACAGGGGGGCGAGGGAGAATACCCCCAGAAGGTAGCGATGAAAGCCACGCCGGGCCCGGATCTCGGGATCGAGGAGAAGGTCGAGCCCCCGGGCGGCAAGAATTGCCATCCCGAGCACCGGGATGAACATCATCATCTTGGGGACCCGGAAGTGGTTGATCCCCGGGAAGTGCTCATAGAGAAGCCAGTAAAACGGCGTGTACTTGCCGAAGGAGAAGAGGAGCCCCCCCACGACGGCCGCCACGGCGAGCCAGGTGTAGCGGTCGCGGCGAAAGATGAGCGGCAGGGGGGCGAGAAGCCACGGCAG
Source organism: Deltaproteobacteria bacterium (assembly GCA_021847245.1). GTDB lineage: Bacteria > Desulfobacterota > Desulfuromonadia > Geobacterales > Geobacteraceae > Geobacter. Next base: position 12,112 of record JAJZUC010000017.1, read on the forward strand.
GAGCCCAAGGTAATCCGTGGTCTGGGTAAAGACCATCCGCCCCCAGTAGTAGGCGCCGTTGGCCGGGTTGTCGTAGGCCCCCTCCTGCCGCGAAAGCCCGAAAAATCCGGGAACTACGAACGTCACCAGCTCCTCCGGCGGTAGCGACCACGACATCGCCTCTTCCACCTGCATCCCCCCCTGCCCCTGGTTCGCGCCGCTCTGGACGCCGCGGGTCGTCTCCCTGGACCAGTCGGCCAGGGGGATGAGGGAGATGGCAACCGTGGAGAGAAAGAAGAACATCGTCACCAGGTTCAGCCCCAACAGACGTGTCGCGGCTCTCCCCCCCCCTTCCCGTTCCAGGAACAGGATCCCCGCTGTCCGGATCACGCCGTACGCGCCAATCCCGAGACAGGTGTAGAAGGCGATCTGCCAGTGCATGTTGAAGAACTGGAAGGCGAGGAGAAAACCGGCGGCAAGGAACCAGATCACCCGCCGCGACTGGAAGCCCCGCTCGAAAAAGTAGAATGCCCACGGGGCAAAGCTGATGGTGGCGATCTTCTGGACATGGCCGGCATTGATGAGGGAGGCGATCTCCGGCCCCACGGCGAAGAGAAGCCCCCCAAGGAACGCGGCCGCGCGCCCGGCGCCGATCGCCCGGCAGTAGGCATAGGTCCCCGCCCCTCCGACGAAAAGGTGAAAGACGATGAACCACGCCACGTTGGCCGGCGCCGGGAGGAGCCAGAAGATGAGATTGCGGTAGAAGAGAAGCTGGAGCGACTGGGTCCCTCCTCCTTCGGTCCCACCGCCGTTGGCCAGCATGTCCCATCCGGCCTGGAGGTTGACCTTGAACAGATCGAAAAACCCCATCTCCTTGAAATGCTTCACCGTCCAGTAGAATTCGTTGGTGATGTCCGGAGCCCGGATGATCTTGTCGGTGAAGAGGATCTTGGCAAAGAAGAGGATAAGGAGTGCCAGGAGCGCCCCGAGCAATGCGAGGTCCCTTTTTCGTTCGGTCATCTGGTATCGTTACCTTTCCCCATTAGTGCAGCGTAAAATGCGTCAAGCCGCTTCGCGGCGTCCCGCCAGGAGAAGCGCGCCAGGATCCGCTCCCGCCCCGCCGCGCCGATTCTCTTCCGAAGACCGGGTGAGGTAAGGAGTTCCGCGGCCCGCAGCGCCATCTCCCGCCAGTCATCCGGGGCGCAGAGCAGACCCGACTCGCCGGAGACGACATACTCGGCGATCTCCCCCACCCGGTCGGCCACCACCGGCACCCCGGCCCGCAGAAGCTCAGTCAGTTTGGCGGGACACTTGGCCCGGTTCACCAGGGTGTCGGCGAAGGGATAGAGCGCCACGTCTCCGGCGGCAAGCCAGTCGGGAAGCTCCTTCGGCTCCACCCACCCGGCAATGGTGAGCGCATCGGCAAAGCCGTTTTTCTCCGCCGCCGCCGCAAGGAGTTCTTCCTCCCGGTGCCGCCCCTTCCCCACCACGAGGAAGCGTACGCCGGGAACCGTTCGGGCAAGCTCGGCCAAGATCGCGTGGAGCTTTTCCTGTTCAAACTCGAAGAAACGGGTGTAGAGGAGCAGCACCGGCGCCCCGGCCGGGATGCCCAGTCTGCGCCGGACCGCCTCCCCATCCCCAGCCGGCTCATCCACCACGCAGTTCGGGAGGTAGAGTAACCGCTCCGACGGCACCCCCATCTCCCGGACGAGGGTTTCGAGCATCCGGCTTGCCACGGTCACGCCAGTGGCCCGGCGGGGGAGCCACTGTTCCTGAAACCGGTAGACGCAGCGCTCAAGGAAAGAGTAGTCGTGGAGGGATTCCATCCCCCCCTCTCCCTCCCAGTCGTCCGTATCGACGAACAGGGGAATCTGCCGCCGCAGGAGGGAGTGGAGCATCGCCGCCACCCCGCCGTACCCCTTCGGCTTGAAGAGGTGGACGAGACCGGGACACTCGTCGCCCGTGGCCCGGAACATCCGCCATGCCATCGCCGGTGCCCCGAGCGCCCTGCCGCCGCCGGCGAGCCTGACGTTTCGGAGCGTGACGCCACGCACTGTCTCCGTTTTTCCCGAATCCTCCGGATTCGTATAGGGAGGGGCGACGATCACCACCTCGTGGCCGAGCCCCTGCAATTCCGCCGCCAGCGGAACCATCCGGGCGAGCACCGTCCCCTTGGGACGGATGCCGAACGGCGCCAGGAAAACGAGCTTCATCGCAACTCACCCTTCATATCTGCCGAACCTTCCCTGACGGAAATCGCGCCATCCCCGCCACATCATCCGAAGCTTCGCCCCCTTCTCTTCTTCGAAAAGAATGATGCTCGCGATCTCCTTCGCCAGACGCACCAGATCGAAGAGGCAGTGGCTGGGGAAGTCCCGCAGGTACTCGGTAAAGACCGCAAACCGGTTGCGGGTCTTGTAGTAGCGGCGCAGCGGTGAATGGTTGGTGGCGATGAAGGGGCCATACTTCCGGATGTCCCCGACGTTGTGAACAAGGTGCGCCTGATTGGCCCGGAGCACCCGGAAACCGTGGCGCCTGAGCCGCAGGCAGTACTCGTTGTCGACGAAATCAATGAAGAAGTCGTCCCGGAAAGGGCCCACCGCCCGGTACGCCGCGAGACTGAGGAGGCAGCCCGAGGTCATGGGGGTCATTACCTCGCTGCACGGCTCTCCCCCCGCCGGGGGCTTCGATGCCCTCGTCACGTGAAAAGGGGAGATGAGCCCGACTTCCTCCCGCGTCAAACCGGAGAGGCATTCCAGCATCTTCCCGACCATGTCGGGGGCGGCGGTGCTGTCCTGGTCCATGGTGAGGAGAAAGCTGCAGCCGCACTCCGTTGCCCAGTCCGCTCCCTGGTTAAGGGCGGTTGCAACCCCCACGTTGGACCGGTTTGCGACAATCGCTACGCCGCGGGCGCCGAGCGCTTCGTGGAGTTCCCCAGAGGGCTCGTCGCTGTTATCGATCGCCACGACGAGATCAACCTGGCGTCCAAAGCTTGCGATGCGGGCCAAAAGATCGCCGGGAGGATTATAGAGAACGACGGCAGCGGCAATTTTCGGTTTAGCTCTCATTTCACTTCATCCCATCCTGCCGGTTCACTGCGGACGTTTCAACGGCCACTCCGGGGTGGCAGGAGGATCTTGTCGACCAGCTTGCTCATGACGTACAACATCCGTTTTGCCGGGCTGGCAAACGGATAAAGGAGTCTGCGGTGCCTTAGTGCCAGGAGAAACGCCTGCGGACGGAGGGACGGCGCAAGCATGGCTGCGGCATACGCATTGATGTCTCGGAGAAACCGTTTTTCGTCATCGTCGAGGCCAAACCGCCCGGGCCATGCCAGGAACCAACCGGAGCGCCTTCTGAGAAGTTCGTAGTAGTCCCGTTTTTTCTCTACCGTCCCGGAAGAGACGAGATGGGAAACCGCCCGTTCCCAAAAGCCGGCATCCTCGCTCGCCCCGGCCGCATTGGCTGCGTGCTGCCGATAACGCACCAGTGGGGTATCGAGGAAACGAAGGCCTCCCCTGCACGATGCCACGAGAGAAAGCCACCAGTCGTGAAACGGCTCCTCCTCAGGAAAGGGAAGGGCAAGGTCGAGAAGCTCTCTGCGGAACAACGCCGTGCATCCGGTTACGGAAGAATTGCAAACCAGCTCCCGAAAACAGTGCCCCGCAAGCGGACGGATCCCGGATGCGGCAACCAGCGAAGGCGCAAGGGGCTTTCCCGCCGCGTCGATCAGCTCAGCGTCGCTGTAAATGAGCGAAGAGTCTCCCAGCTCCCGGACAAGAATCTCAATCTTTCCCCGGTCCCACACATCGTCCTGGTCGGCAAGGGCGATGTACTCGCCGGAGCAGAGAGACAGCGCACGTTCGAAGTTTCGGCAGAATCCCAGTCTGCGGTCATTGGCAACAAACCTGATGCGCCCTTCCTGCTCGTAGCGCCGTAGGATCTCCACGGTGCCATCGCTCGATCCGTCGTCCGTGGCGATGATTTCCAGGGCGGGATAGGACTGGGCGAAGAGGGACGCGAGCTGCTCTTCCAGAAACCGGGCACCATTATAGGTAGCCAAGGCTATGGAGACAAGGGGAACCGCTGCCATCTCATCCAACCCTCTTTCGCATCTTCACGCCGCCGAATCAGATCCGCTTCCTCAGGATTGCCACATACTCCGCGCCGCCCCGTGATTTGACCAAACATTCGCAGGTCAAGGAAGTGTCGACGACGAGGGTGAAATATTCCAGCAGTTCACCAAAGGAGTCCCTCGAAAACACATGGTAATGAATCTCTGTGCTTTCGTCCGACATCTTTTCGATCATCTCCATCAGCTCCGCTTCCGACGCTCTGAGCTTGTGGACGTTGCGCATCGATATCCGCACCCATTCCTCGTAATGACGTCTGTTGCGCCGGGCAAACTCACCGAGGTCTCCGCGCGCCACCAGCTCGAAGTCTTCAATCAGGTGCCGCAGCGTAGTAACCTCCCGCCCCCGGTCAAAACAACGGGCACCGATCGGCACAGAGACAAACAGTACCCCATCCCTTCGCAGGATCCTCGACCAGTTGACAAGGACCTGAATCGGGTTGTTCGCATGCTCGAGCACATGATTGGCAACCAGAAAATCCTGGGAGGCGCCGTCGAGGCTGTGCAGCGTAAAGCCGTCCTCGACGAAATCGGTAAAGACAATCTTCTCGCCGTCGAGCTCGGGAAACCTCCGGATATTCTCTTCCCGCGTCGCATAATCGACATATTTGACATCGACCCCCGCCGGAACCTGGAGCGGGAAATGGAGCGCCCCTATCTCCAGTCCGGTCCCCCTCAGGTAACGGGCGGCAAGCTGGCGCCTCGCCCGATACGACGGGATCAGCCCCGAATCTTTTATCATCTGTTTGAGTCTTGTCAGCATGTTCGTATCATCCTGTATTACCGGAATTTGTGTTGCAAACCGAAACAAACGACTGAGTCATTCAGTTCCCGATGGTTTTCACCACTTCATCGATGACCTTCTTAACCGTTTCCACCGAGATGCTGTTGATGTCGAGCGGCGATGAGATATTGCGATATTTTTCGCCCAGGTACGCAAAATTCGCCTGGATGTCCGCAATCTCCTGCGGATAAACGCAGACGAGGCGGTCCGAAACCGTTGGAGGATAGGGAGCATATCTCCCGAAATGGCTTCCCGTCAGGACGCAGACGGTTCGCGTATCCACCGCAAGCGCCAGATGAACGGCGCTCGTGTCGTTTGACACCAATAGCCTGGCCGAAGCGAGCAGGGCCGCGAGCTCACTGAGTGTCGTCTTCCCGGTCATATCAATAGCGTCATCGGGTGCTTCAGCCATGATCCGGCGCGCCAAATCCCCATCATGAGCAGCACCGGCTATCACCACCCTGAAACCGTGACGCGCCGAGAGGTGATGCGCTATCTCGGTAAAATTGCCGGCATGCCACCGCTTCGCTTCACCGCTTGCACCCGGGAAAACAACGGCGAGCCTTTCTGCTCCAAAAGCTCTCTTCCGCTCTGCCGTGATTTGGATACTGGGTCTCGCCAGGGGAATCGGCTCGCCGAGAAGCTGCTCAAAAAACTCCTTGCTCCGATGAAATTCGAACAGATTTTCGGGACTGGCCGGCAACAGCTTTGTATAGTAGCGATCCGCCAGCAGCTTCTGCCATCGGAAGGAATTGCTCAGATCACCGACGCTGCCGACCCTCTCTCTGGCACGGGAAGCCCTGACAATCGCGTCTCCATGGTAAAATTCCCGGGAAAAGGTGGGTTGGATTGCCACTCCGGCTCCAAGGCGTGCGATCTCCCTGAGAACCCTGAACCGGTATCCCAGTTTCTTTTCCAGCCTCTCCCTGTCTATCCATATGAAATTATCGACGAATTCCCCATCAAAGGTCTCAGCCAGCTCGCGCCAGGCAACATTGCCGCAAAGGGTAATGGCATAGTCGCAATACTTGCGGCTATTCTTGATGACCTCGATGAAGTTGCGAAAGACGACATAATCGCCGATGAGGTCAACGCGAACGAGCAGGAGCGTCTTCTCGCGAGTTTCAAGCTTCCCGCTCCGGGCGGCGAAATCGATGAGGGTGACGACAAGAAATATGAGCAGCCTCTTGAATCTGCGAAATATCGAGACGTTGTCAGTCACACCGGTTCCCCGTCCGACTCCTGAGATAGCGGTAAACGGGTTTCTTCAAAGTGTTTCCCCAAATAAACCTCAGGAAATTGAAAATACAGTTGGGCATAAGCGTATAGACAATAAGATGAGGAAATGTCTTTAGCCAAAATGATGGATAGGCCCAATAGTTTTTGACGCAAAGAGGTAGCGCCTTGAAATAAAACTTGTGAGAAACGTTATAGTATTTTGGGGCGATGATTTGCATTCTGACGTGTGTTGTCGCGACTATTTTCATCAATTCATTATATGGCCTGCTGAATTTCCCAAAAACATCCCGCGCAATTTTTTCATATCCGATTATGTCGAGAGCTAGCCGTTTGAATCTCCCTTCGCTCAAAAACGAATCGTTGCCGCTTCGCCAGCCGACACATTTGTGATGAAGATACAGCCAGGCGGGTTTTTCCAGAAGCATTTTCGAAATGACATAAATGTGGACGTATGCGTTAAAATATGGCTCCAATTTGTTTTCATTGACCACTTTATCCCAAAGCTTTTTGTTGACGATCTGACCCGATATATATCCAAACCAGGCACCAAGAACAGAGAAACACTCTCCTGCATTATCGAAGTATCTGTTATCCGTAAAAACAACCGGCGGGCTTATCTCGATTTTTTTCGACAATGAGGAATCATATCCCTCGACATTCGTGCTGATTCCGGCCAGGTCCGGATACATGGCCAACGCCTGAAGAACAGTTTGAAGCCCGCCGCTTTCGATCTTGTCATCGCTTCCCATAAGCCAGCAGTAGTCACCACAGGCCAGTTCCACAACCTTCAGATAGTTGCGGTCGGCCCCCACGTTCTTGTCCCAGCGGCGATAGGTGATCCGGGGGAATCTCTGCCGATAGCTCGAGACAATTTCTTCGGTGTTGTCCTGGGAGGCGTTATCGCTGATGACGATTTCGACCTCATCCGTTGCCTGGGAGATCACGCTTTCGAGGGTCTGGCCGATGAAAGCGGCCCGGTTGTACGTGGGGATGCAGATGGATAGCTTGATGCTCATATATTCTGCTGCCTTCTCACATTCTTAATGTGCCTCTGCAACGCCAGGGGCAAAAGCCAGGAAACCGTCAGGAGAAAAGAGCCGATGAGCCCTACAACGACCCCGTATATTCCGTACGAAGGCACGAGCGCCAACTGCAGCCCGGCGCTCAATAGCGCCTGCATCGGGACGAACATCCAGAAAGGACGCAGATAACTCATGCTCTGCAGAACCATGGCGAAGGTGTCGGTCCAGACGCGGACCATCTGGTAGAAGCCTAGAAGAAGGATGAAGAGAACGGGAACGACGACCGGCTCCTTCGGTGACAGAAGCCGGACGAGCTGAGGCATGGAAATGGCGAAGACAACCGTGGCGAAGGCGATCAACCCCCCTCCTACCACGAGATATTTCCTTGTGTATCGCTGGACAACGTGCCAGGAACTAGTGGCGACCGCTTCCGCGCAAATTGGCCAGATGGCAGCCAGAACTGCATTGTAGACAAAGAACACCAGGTTGAAAACCTTGGAAGCCAGGTTGTACACCACGATTTCGGGCGCCTTGAGAAACTGGGACATGATGAGGTAATCGATCTGCAGTACCCCACAGGCCATGATGGCGAAGCCCCAGAATTTCAATGCCCGCTTCAGCAAGGGGCCCAACACGGCCGGATCCAATGCGCGGCAGTTCTTCGGGCATTTCGCCATCTTCCCCACCAAACCGAGAACCGGGAAAACCGCCAGGGGAACAAACGAGGCAACAAGGCTCCAGAAGAGCTTGTCGACCAGGGCGCTCCGCGAGACGAGGAAAACGGCGAGGAGGCTTATTGCCGAGGCGACGGCGGGAACAAGATTGGCAAGATACCCCTTCTGTTCGGCATACCAGATCTTGTAGACCATACTGCCGACGGCCATTGTCATTGCGGAAAGCCCGACAATGAAAAAGTCCGTTCTTTTTTCCCCCGGAGAAAGAAACGGGAACTCTTTCAACAGTGCAGAGCCGAAATGGGGGGCGATAAAATAAAGCAAAACCGTGCTTGCCGCCAGGAGCACCGCCCCAAGCAGGGCCGCCTCCGATATGAACTCTCCGTACGGCTCTTTTCGTGCCCGACGCTCGGAGATGTGATTCTGCAAGCTGACGCCGATGCCGAAATCTATGAGCAGAAACCACCCCTGCAGCCCACCCAGGATGGAATACACCGCATATCGTTCCGAGCCGAGGCTCTGGGTAAGGAGACGGATGGTGAAGAGACCGGTTGCGGCGACAATGAAACGGCTCGCCCAGCCGCTGGCGGCAACCAGAAGATGGGGGGGGATCTTATTCACCCCGAAAATAATCTTTGATTTTCGCAAGGGTGGCGAAGCAACACTATTTCCTGGTGATGTCACTTACCCACTCCACCATCCGTTTCACTCCTTCGCGAGTCGAGACCTTCGGCTCCCAGCCGAGCAGGCTGGCGGCCTTCCCGATGTCCGCCACAAAAACCCGCTGGTCGCTCTCCCGAGGTGGCAGCTTGCAGAAGATGAGCTTTGCGTCCGTCAGTTCCTCGAGAAGGGCAAAGAGCTCAAGAAGGGAAAGGCTGTTTTTCATGCCGCCGCCAATGTTGAAAACCTCTCCCCTCGCAGCTCCGATCCGCTCCAGTGCTGCAAAGTAGAGGCGGATCATGTCTTCGGCGTGCAGGACATCCCGAACCTGCTTACCGGTTCCGGAAATGGAAAACGGCTCCTTGAGCTCTCCGCGTTTCGCCTCGACCCCCTTCTGACAAAACCAGCCGACCCATCCCTGGTCGTAGGTGGCAAACTGCCTTCCGCCGTACATGGAGGAGTGGCGGAACACCACGGTTCTCAGGCCGAAGATGCGGGCATAGTCGAGCATGTACTGATCGGCCGCCCCCTTCGAACAACCGTACGGGGAGTGGAACTCCAGCGGTGTGGTTTCGTCGAAACCCGCCGGCCGATCGATGCACTCGTAACGGGTATCGGTCTCACGGTAGGAATACTGCTCGAGGTCGCCGTATACCTTGTTGGTTGAAGAATAGATGACCGGCGCATCCGGAACATAGCTGCGCACCGCTTCGAGAAGGTTGTGCGTGCCGACTGCGTTTACCTCGAAATCCATGCGCGGATTAGCGATGGATGTGGTCATGGCCACCTGCCCGGCCAGGTGGAAGATCGCTTCCGGCCTGGTTTCCCGCACCGCCTGCGCCACATCGTTATGGTTGCGGATGTCGCCATGGATGAGACGGAAATTTCCCTGCCCCCTGAGCCATCTCAGGTTTTCGGCCGATCCTTCCCGGTAGAGGTTGTCGAATACGACCAGTTCATCCCCCCTCACCAGGGCGTGGGCGGCAAGATTGCTGCCGAGAAAACCACACCCGCCGGTAATCAAGAGTTTCATCCTTTTTCCTTTCCCGATGCCGGTTTCTTTCTTTCAGCATCAACGGTTCGCGCTATCCCTTCGGTCAATGTTACGGCATGCCTCCATCCAAGTGCCCTAAGGCTCCCGATATCAGCCTCGGTTTCCATGACCTCATTTTCCCGGTAGGGAATTGCTCCGAAATTGAGAAATGTTTTCGAACCGACAATCCTGTGCACCGTCTCCACGAATTCGCGGACAGAGACCGCTTCTCCCGAGCCAAGGCCAAAGGAGCGGAAATTCCCGGGGCCCGCGGAAGCCTTTTCCAGTAGGAGGAGGTAGGCCGAAACCACATCATCGATATGAATGAAGTCCCGCCGCTGCTCTCCCCGGGTCAGCCTGAGCTCCGGCTCGTCATTCAGGCAAGTGGTGATGACGTGGGTGGTAAACTTGCTTGCATCGTCCCCGGGACCGTAGAAATGCTCCAGCTCAATGTTCACAAACCGAACCGCCCGCTGTTCCGCAAAGAACATCCCCCAGTCGAGGAACTGCTTCTTGGAGAGCGCATAGGGATTGACGTTTCTGGCGAGGCTCGTGTCGGTATTGAAAAAAACGCCGGCCTTGTGGGTGATGGCTGCTTCCAGGAGACGCAGTGGAAAGGAGGTGTTTGCCTCGAAAATTTCGCTGATCCTTTCCCCTTTGCGCCCGTAGGAGGTGGCGGCATGGATGACGGCATCGAACGATCCCATCTCGGCAAAGGGTCGTTCCGGACCGCAGGCATCGATGTCGTAGGCGACCAGCTGCGGCAGCAGCTCCGCGATACGAGACGTATCGGAGAAGCTCCGCTTGATTATCGTCACCTGGTGTCCTTGTCGCAGAAACGCCCTGACGAGATGGCTGCCGAGGAATCCTGTCGCCCCGGTTACCAGTAGCTTCATTTCTTCGGAAACCCCTTGATGGTATCGATCATGTAACCGAGCATCCCTTCCGTCATCCCGGGATATACGCCGATCCAGAAGCTGTGCTGCATAATCCGGTCGGTAGTGGCCAGATCGTCGATCACCCGGTACCCTTGGGCCGAGCGGCGCATTTCGTCGAAACAGGAGTGCTTGATCAGGTTGCCGGCAAACAGCATGCGAGTCTGGATTCCCTTGCGCTCCAGATGGGCCACCACCTGGTCCCGGGTGAATCCGGCCCCCTCCCGGACGGTGAGGAGGAAGCCGAACCAGGAGGGGTCGCTGTCGACCGTCGCCTCCGGCAGAACGAAGCGGTCCGCCAGATCCTCCAGACCGTCCCGCAGGAGCTGCCAGTTGCGGCGACGGGCTGCCACAAACTCCGGCAGCTTCTCCAACTGGGCGCAGCCAATGGCCGCCTGCATGTCGGTGACCTTCAGATTGTAGCCGAAATGGGAGTAGACATACTTGTGGTCGTAGCCGTAGGGAAGCTCTCCGAACTGCTGGGTAAAGCGGTTGCCACAGGTATTGTCTCGCCCGGACGGGCACCAGCAGTCCCTTCCCCAGTCGCGAAACGACTCCACCAGGCGCTTGAGGGTAGTGTCATCGGTGTAAACCGCCCCCCCTTCCCCCATCGTCATGTGGTGCGGGGGATAGAAGCTGGAGGTCCCCATATGGCCGATGGTGCCGGTATGGCGCCACGTTCCGTTGTAGAGATAACGGGAACCGAGAGCATCACAGTTGTCCTCGATCAGCCAGAGGTTGTGGCGGTCGCAGAATCCCTTCACGGCGGCAAGATCGAACGGATTTCCCAAGGTATGGGCGACCATCACCGCCTTGGTGCGGTCCGAAAGGGCGGCATCCAGTTGGGTAATGTCGATGTTGTAAGTGGGAAGGGTCACGTCCACAAAAACCGGCACCGCTCCGTATTGGATGATCGGGGCCACGGTGGTCGGGAAGCCGGCCGCCACGGTGATGACCTCGTCGCCGCGCAAGACGCGCCGTTCCCCCAACTTTGGCGAGGTAAGGGCCATGAACGCCAGGAGGTTGGCCGAAGAGCCGGAATTGGTGAGCGAGCAGTGCTGGATCCCCAGGTAGGCGGCAAACTCCCGTTCAAACCTATCGGCATAGCGACCGGTTGTCAGCCAGAAATCCAGAGAGGCATCCACCAGAGACGCCATTTCCCGTTCGTCGAACATGCGTCCGGCATAGGAAATCCGGTCGCCGGGACGGAATGCCGGCCGGGAACCATGCCTGTATGCGTAATAGGTTACCGCTGCGTCGATTACCGCCTGGCGCAGTTTCTGCTCCTGTTGATCCATATCATCTCCATGTCGTCAATTGTCAGCTGATCGTGCCGCTTGCGTTGAATCTGGGGAGTCGAGCCGCCGATCTCTCAATTTGCCCCATACGCCCCTATCTGCTCCAGGCAGACCTGGCGGAGATCGCCACCAGCCTGGTATGCGCGGGTCCATTCGACAATCAGCTCGATCGCCTCATCCAAACTCCAGCGGGGCCGCCAACCAAGGTCAGTCCGCGCTTTGGAGCAGTCGAGTTTCAGGTAATGGGCCTCGTGGGGATGGAGGCCGGCATCGAGCCGCCAACTGGCGCCGTCCCCCCAGTGCCGGCAAAGTCGCTCTACCAGCCACTGCACCGGCTGGGCATCCGTCTCCGGCGGACCGAAGTTCCAACCGCTGGCAAACGCCGCACCATCCTCATAGAGCCGCTGCGCCAGCAGAAGGTAACCGGAAAGCGGCTCCAGCACATGCTGCCAGGGACGGATTGCCCGGGGGTTGCGGATCAGCACCGATTCTCCGGCCAGAATGGCGCGGAGGACGTCGGGAACCAGCCGATCGGTCGCCCAGTCTCCCCCGCCGATGACGTTGCCGGCCCGGGCCGTGGCAACCGCCGGCAGGTCCGGCGCCTGGGGAGTTGGATGGCTGGTGAAATAGGATGAGCGGTACGCCGCGGTGACCAGCTCGGAACAGGCCTTGCTGTTGGAATAGGGGTCGTAGCCGCCGAACGGTTCGTTCTCGCGATACCCCCAACACCATTCCCGGTTCTCGTAGACCTTGTCGGTAGTGACATTGACCACCGCCCTGACCCCAGGGCAGCTGCGGACCGCCTCCAACAGGTGCACCGTCCCCATGACGTTGACCCCGTAGGTCTCCACCGGAATCTTGTATGAATCCCGCACCAGGGGCTGGGCTGCCATGTGAATGATAACCTCCGGGGCGGCCCTGAGCATCTCCCGCTTCAGCCGCTCCAGGTCCCGAACGTCGGCGATGACGGAGGTCACCAGTTCATCGACCCGCGCCTGCCGGTACAGGCTCGGCTCGGTCGGCGGCTCCTGCGCATAGCCGGTCACCCGGGCACCCAGACTGCTCAGCCAGAGGCATAGCCAGCTCCCCTTGAAGCCGGTATGGCCGGTCAGAAACACCTTTCTTCCCCGCCAGAAGTTACCGTTTATCACTCCTTCACCTCCCGATATCACCACATCTTCCAGGGTGCACGGCCGTTATTCCAGAGCTCCTCCAAATGGTTCTTGTCCCTCAGGGTATCCATCGGTTGCCAGAAGCCGTCATGCTTGTAGGCATGAAGCTCCCTGTCCCTGGCCAGCCCTTCCAGCGGCTCCTTTTCAAAAACCGTGGAGTCCCCGGCAATCCGGTCGAACACCGACGGCTCCAGCACGAAAAACCCCCCGTTTATCCAGGCACCATCGCCCGCCGGCTTTTCCTGGAACGACGCCACCCGGCCGCGTTCCCTGATATCGAGGGCGCCGAAGCGGCCCGAGGGTTGGGCTGAGGTGACCGTCGCCTGGCAGCCGTGGGCCTTGTGGAAGCGAACCAGCTCCGCAATGTCGACGTCGGCCACCCCGTCGCCATAGGTGAGCATGAACGTCTCGTTACCCACGTAGGGCGCGACCCGCTTGACCCGGCCGCCGGTCATGGAGTCGGCCCCGGTGTCCACCAGCGTCACCTTCCACGGCTCGGCATACTGCTGATGGACCTCCATGGTGTTGTTTCGCATATCAAAAGTCACGTCGCTCATGTGGAGGAAGTAGTTCGAGAAGTACTCCTTGATCATGTACCCCTTGAAGCCGAGACAGATGACGAAATCGTTGTAGCCGAAGTGGGAATAGATCTTCATGATGTGCCAGAGGATCGGTTTGCCGCCGATCTCCACCATCGGTTTCGGCCGCACTACCGTCTCCTCGCTGAGCCGGGTTCCGAGACCACCGGCAAGAATCACAACTTTCATAGGTTCTCCTTGTACCATCCATAGACCCCGGCAATCCCCTCCTCCAGCCCGACCCGGTGCCGCCACCCCAGGGAGTGGAGCCGCGAGACGTCGGAAAGCTTGCGCGGGGTGCCATCGGGCTTGGAGGTATCGAAGACGAGCTCTCCCCCGAAGCCGACCACCTTCTTCACCAGGAGCGCCAGGTCGCGGATGGTGATCTCTTCGCCGCTGCCGATGTTGACGATGTCGTTCCCCTCGTGGTTGCGCATCAGGAAGAGGGAGGCGTCGGCCACGTCGTCGACATGGACGAACTCGCGGTAGGGGCTCCCGGTCCCCCAGATGGTGACCGTCGGTGCGGCCGAAACCTTTGCCTCGTGGAACTTGCGGATCAGCGCCGGCAGGACGTGGGAGTTCTGGAGGTCGAAGTTGTCGCCCGGGCCGTAGAGGTTGGTCGGCATGGCGGAGATGAAGCGGGTCCCGAACTGCCGGTTGTAGGAGCGGCAGAGGGTGATCCCGGCGATCTTCGCCACCGCGTACGGCTCGTTGGTCGGCTCCAGGGGCCCGGTGAGGAGATACTCCTCCCTGATCGGCTGGGGGGCGAGCTTCGGGTAGATGCAGGTGCTGCCGAGGAAGAGGAGCTTCGTCACCCCGAAGCGCCAGGCGCTGTGGATGACGTTCGCCTCGATCATCAGGTTGTCGTAGATGAAGTCGGCCGGATAGGTGTTGTTGGCGACGATCCCCCCGACCTTGGCCGCGGCGAGAAAGACGTACTCCGGCCGCTCCCGGTCGAAAAAGGCGGCGACCGCGGCCTGGTCGCGCAGATCGAGCTCGCTGCTCGGGCGCAGAACGAGGTTAGCGTACCCTTCGGCTTCGAGCCTCCGCACTATGGCCGACCCGACGAGCCCCCGGTGGCCGGCGACGTAGATGCGCGCGTTCTTATCCATTGGCCCGCTTCTCCCGCTCGGCCAGCGCCAGGTCGGCGTCGGTCATCATCGCCACGAGCCCCTCGAAGTCGGTCTTCGGCTGCCAGCCGAGCCTCGCCCTGGCCTTGGAGGGATCGCCCAGGAGAAGATCCACCTCGGCGGGACGGAAGTAGCGCGGGTCGACCTCGATGAGGACCCTGCCGGTGTTGGCATCGACCCCCTGCTCGTCCACGCCGCTTCCCCGCCACTCCAGCGGCATGCCGAGACGGGCGAAGACCTTCTCGGCAAAGAGCCGCACCGAGTAGGTCTCGCCGGTGGCGACCACGTAGTCGTCGGGGGTCTCCTGCTGGAGCATGAGCCACATCGCCTCCACGTAGTCGCCGGCAAAGCCCCAGTCGCGCTTCGCATCCAGGTTGCCGAGATAGAGCCGCTCCTGCAGTCCCGTCTTGATCCGGCCGGCGGCGCGGGTGATCTTTCTCGTCACGAAGGTCTCGCCGCGGCGGGGGGACTCGTGGTTGAAGAGGATGCCGTTGCAGGCGAACATCCCGTAGCTCTCCCGGTAGTTGAGGGTGATGTAGTAGGCGTACGCCTTGGCGCAGGCGTAGGGGGAGCGGGGATAGAAGGGGGTGGTTTCTCTCTGGGGGGTCTCCACCACCTTGCCGTAGAGCTCGGAGGAGGAGGCCTGGTAGAACTTCGGCGAGATCCCGGTCTCCCTGATCCCTTCGAGGATCCGGACCGCCCCGAGGGCGTCGACCTCGCCGGTGTACTCGGGAACGTCGAAGGAGACCCGCACATGGCTCTGGGCCCCCAGGTTGTAGATCTCGTCGGGACGGATGTCGCGCAGCAGCCTGTTGATGGAGCTGGCGTCGTTCAGGTCGCCGTAGTGGAGAAAGAGCCGCACCCCCGGCTCGTGGGGATCGTGGTAGAGATGGTCGATCCGGCCGGTGTTGAACGAGGAGGAACGGCGGATCATGCCGTGGACCTCGTACCCCTTGGCGAGGAGCAGTTCCGCCAGGTACGAGCCGTCCTGGCCGGTAATTCCCGTAATAAGCGCTTTTTTCATCACAATCCCTCCGTAGATAACGTCATCGTGGTATCGTCACTGACGGCGCAGTGGATGGTTGCGGCGGGAACCCCCCGCCGGCCGAGCTCGTCGCGCAGCGGCCCGTGCCGCTTGAACGACGTGATGATGATGGGGTGGTTTCCCGCAAGGAGCCCCTGGGGGATCGACACTACCGGCTTGCCGAAGAATTCCCCGCCACCCTCCGTATCCATGACCAGTTCGAGCTCGATCCCGGTTTCGCGCAGCGAGAGATAGGCGATCTCCGCCACCTCGTCCACCCCGCAGAAGGCGACCCGCGTCACCCCTTCCTCCTTCAGCCGGCGGAAGAGGTGGAGAAAATCCTGCCGGGCAACCCGGTAGAGGGTCGTGAACGAACTGAGGTGCTGGCAGGCGAGGCGGCTCTTTTCGGCAATCCCCTGGGGGGTGAGGAGGTAGGCGTAGCGGTTGGGGGGAAACTCCTTCACCCGCACGTATCCCTTGGCCACCAGGTTCCTGAGGTAGGAGTTGACGAGCCCCAGGGCAATGCCGAGGCGGCGGGCCAGGTCCCGCTGGGAGAGGGATTCCTCGGTGGCGATCTCGTTAAGCAGGAGAAACGACCGGTAGGAATCGCCCCCTTTGTCATGGGTATCGTTCACGCGATGAACAGTAACCGACTTCCGGCAAAAGCGCAAGGGAAAAGTCCGCCGTTACGAGGCCTTACCACGCACGATCCGCCGGTAGAGCTGTTCGAGCGCCTCGCCGCGGCTTCGCCACCCATGCTCGCGCTCCGCCTTCTCCCGCACGCGGAGCGCAAGGGACGCCCGGCGCCCCGGGTCGGCGGCCAGCTCGGCCAGCCGCTCCGCCAGGTCCGCGACATCGCCGGACCGGGCGTAGACCCCGGCATCGCCCAGGATCTCGCGGTTTACCGGGGTGTCGAAGGCGACCGTCGGGAGCCCGCAGGCCATGTAGTTGAAGAGCTTGCCGTTGGCTTCGGTGGGGGAGATCTTGGGAGAGACGGCGATATCCCCCGCCGAGAGCCAGGCGGGGGCCCTGGCGTAGTCGATCCGCCCGGTGAAGGTGACCACGCCCCCCACCCCGAGCTCCCGGGCCTTCTCCCGATACGCTTCGTCGGGAAACCCCATGACGAGGAAACGGATCCCGATCCCCTGCGACTTGAGGAGCACGGCAGCCGAGAGGAGGGTGTCGATCCCCTGGTAGCGGTTGAGCACCCCGAGAAAGACCGCGAGCGGCACATCTGAGGCGATCCCGAGCCGGCGGCGCACCTCGTCCCGGGGATAGGGGCGAAAGACCGCCGTGTCGACCCCGTCGATGAGGGCGGCGACCTTTTCCCCCGCCACCCCCCACCGTTTCACGAGGTCGGCGCGCCCGGCGGTGGAGCTGGTGATGATGGCGTCGGCGCTCCGGTTGATCCATCGCTCCAGCAGGGCGAAGAAGCGAAAGAGGAGTGAGCCCTCCCGGGCGAAGCCGTGGTCGGCCAGCTCGCCGGTGAGGCTTCCCTGGCAGTCGAAGACGAGCGGGACGCCGAGGACCCTCTTGAGAAACGCGCCGATGAACGCCCCTTCGTGGAGATGGGCGTGGATCAGCTGCGGGCGGAAGGAGCGGGCCACCCTCAGGGCGGTGAAGAAGAGGAGGATGTCGAGGTACGGCTTGTGCCAGGAGGGGCCCGCGGCGAGCTTGGTGTACCACGGAACCCGGATGGTGCGGTGGGTCGGGATCCCCGGCATGTCGCGCCCCAGGTAGTAGGTGACGATTCGCACGTCGTCCCCCCGCGCGATGAGGGCCCGGGCTTCCTCGTAGATCCGGACGTGGCACCCCCGATCGGCAAAGAACGGGGTCGGCGCCAGCATGAGGATTTTGAGTTTCCGTTCAGCCAAGGTTGATCCGCTCGCGCACCGCGTAGATCGGCTTTGCCTGCGCTTCGTAGTAGGTTCGGGCGTTTAGCTCCCCCAGAAGCCCCAGGGCGATGAACTGGACCCCGCTGAAGAGGAGGAACGCGGTGAGGATGAGGAGGGGGTTGCGGTTCATGCTCATCCCCTCGAAAAACTTCATGTAGAGGGTAACAGCACCGGCCAGACAGCCGAACAGCATGGTGTAGATCCCCCATTTGCCGAAGAGCTGGATCGGCTTGGTGGAATAGGTGAGAAGGAACTTGACCGTCATCAGGTCGAGCACCACGCGGGTGGTGCGGGAGATGCCGTACTTGCTGGTGCCGTGGAGCCGCGGATGGTGCCGCACCGGCAGCTCCGCCACCCGGGCCCCCACCTGGGAGGCGAGCGCCGGCACGAACCGGTGCAGTTCGCCGTAGAGGTTCACCCCTTCGAGCACCTCGCGGCGGTACGCCTTGAGGGTGCAGCCGTAGTCGTGGAGATGGACCCCGGTCATCCGGGAGATGAGGCCGTTGGCGATGATCGACGGGAGCCGCCGGTTGATGAAGGTGTCCTGGCGGTCCCTGCGCCAGCCGGAAACCACGTCGTACCCCTCGTCGATCTTCGCCAGGAGCATCGGGATGTCGGCCGGGTCGTTCTGGAGGTCACCGTCCATCGGAACGATCACCTCCCCCCGGGCGGCATCGAAGCCGGCGGCCATGGCGGCGGTCTGGCCGAAGTTGCGCCGGAAGCGGATCACCTTCACCCGGGGGTCGCGGCCGGCGATCTCCCGCAATAGATGAAAGGAGCCGTCGCTGGAGCCGTCGTCCACGAGGATCAGCTCGTAGTCGAGACCGGTTTCCGCCAGGGCCGCGGTCACCCCCTGATGGAGCGGAACGATGTTATCTTCTTCGTTATAGATCGGGACGACGATGCTCAGGTTCACGGGTTTCCCTTCCTGTAGAGTTCGATCTGCCGCAAACGTTCCCGCAGTTCCGGGAGACGCTCCCGTACCTCGCCGACGAGGGCCGGGTACTCCGCCTCCCCCACATCGGAAAACATCTCGTAGTTGCGCACCGCCTCGGCGAGGTCCCCCCGCCCCTCCTCGATCTTTGCCAGGACGAGATACGCCTTGGTGTTGAAGCGGTTGATTGCCAGCGCCTGCCGGGCATGCTCCCGCGCCTTCTCGTACTCCCCCTTCACATAGTAGCTGTAGGCGGCCGACTCCTGCGCCCAGGTGGAGTCTGGATTGACCTCCGCGGCGTGCCGCCAGAGGGTGTGCTCGTCGTACCAGTAGGTATTCTGCACCATGGTGAGGCCGGCGAACAGGATGAGGAGGGCCCCCACAGCCGCGTAAACGGCGCGCAGCCGCACCCTCTGCATCCCCCAGGCGACGGCGATCGCAACCCCGGCCAGCGGCATGTACATATAGCGGTCGGCAATCAGGTACCCTGCCGGAACAAGGTCGGATACCGGCAGATAGAGGAGGAGGAACCACCCCAGACCGAAGGAGAGAAGCGGCTCCTTCCGGGCAAACGCAATCGCCACCGCCACAAGACCCAGCAGAAGTGCCATCCCCGGCAGGGCCGACGGCTGGATCAGATCCTTCGAGAGCCTCACTGCATACTCGGGTGCAAGGCCGATGGGGACGAAGATTTTGGAAAGGTAGAACCCGAACGATTTCATCACCCCCATGAAGAGCGGGTAGTAGCTCCTGGAGGCGATGAAGTTGTTCTTGGAGTAGACAGAGAGCACCTGGTCGAAGGTGAAGAGCCCCCGGAAGAGGTAAAATGCCCCACTCGCGGCAACCGCCCCGCAGACCCCGGCGAGGAGGGGGCGACGGAGCAGAAACCGCCGCTCTTTCGGCACGAAGAGGAGCTCATAGAGCACCAGGACCGCAGGGAACGTGATGGCGGTCTGGTTGGCGAGGAGGGCAAGGCCAAAGGACCCGGCCTCACCGGCGGCGAAGAGCAGCCGCTTTTTCCCTTCAGCCGCCAGCAGCCGCCGGTGCAGGAACAGGGTGGCAAGGCAGAAAATAAGCGCCAGGAGCTCCTTGCGGTGGGAGATGTTCGCCACCGACTCCACCTGGAGCGGGTGCACCAGGAAAAAGAGCCCGGCGAGGAGGGCGGCAATCGTCTCGACCCCGAGGGCCTGCAGCAGGAGAACCAGCAGGAAGCCGTTGGCGCCGTGCCAGAGAAGCTGCTGGACCCGGTAGCCGGCGGGCTTGTCGCCAAAGAGCTGGTACTCCGGGATATAGGAGAGCTCCCGCAGCGGCCGCCCCGGCCGCCTGTTTTCCACGAAACCCGCAAGGCTGTGGGCGTCGGAATTCTCCACCACCACCGGGATGTCGTCATATGACCAGTTGTTGCGAAACGTGTTGCCGTAGGCCACAAAGGTGGCAAGGAGCATCACCGCCAGCAGGTATCTTCGCCCAAGGCGCCCGACCGTCACCACTTATCCTCCATACTCTTGACCTCGCGGACAGTTACCGCCTCGTCATCGCTCCGTTTCCCCCTGAAGCGCGGTGAGAGAAGCCCCTGGATGACCCCAGCCCCGTAGGAGATGTGAAGGGTCGGATAGACAAGCGGAAGAAGCAGAGAAACCCTGCCGTCGCCGGCCCTTGCCCCTTCGATGAGGGACGAAATAAGGACCGCCGCCAGATACCCCCCGAGAGGGATCGCCCATGGCCCGCCCCCCAGGAAGGGGAGTGCGCAGAGATAGAGCAGAAACAGCGACGGAATGAAGTTGGAAATGCCGCCCCCCCCTCCGAGATGAATCTGCTCGGCCCTCCCCCGGCCGTAGGTGAACAGCTGGCGCGCGAAGGCGGGGAGATTCGGACGCTGACTCCGAAAGACCGCGAGGGCGGGGTCGTGGACAAGCCTCAGCCCCTGACGTAGGAGTCGCGTCATGAGCTCGTTCTCCTCGTTCGGATAGAGACGCTCATCGAGGCCGCCGGCCGCCAGAAACAGGTCCTTGCGGAAACCGAGGTTGCAGAGGATGAGTTCCGAGTCATCGGTTTCCCGCACCGCCCCGGTGCGGCGATACCGGTTGCGCACACTCCCCCCCCCGAGCAGGGAAGCGAAGGCGGCACCGAACGCCCGCTGGGAGACGGAATCCGAGGAAGGGGTAAGGGAGGGCCCCCCCACGGCGGCGACGACCGATGAGTCGAAATGGCGGGCCGCCAGGCGTAGGAAATCGGGGGAGGTGAGGGAATCGTCATCGAGGAAATAGAGATACTCCCCCCGCGCCCGGGCGGCGGCACGGTTGCGCTGGCAGCTCGGGCGCCGCCCCTCGGCAACGAGAACCTCGTAGCGATCGGGGGGATAGTCGACGGTCCGCAGACGGTCGAGAGCGGCAACCCGGCCACCGGGTTTGACGGGAATTATGACTGTGAATGCGGGAGTTGCCGGCATCTCTTCCAAAACAAAAACCGGGCTTGACCCCGGCTTTCGCAACCTGTTCTTTCGTGTGAGCCAAGCGGCGGCGGCAGCCGTCACCCACTCAGAAGAATTTCCTCACATTGGCGGCGATCCGCTTCTCGATCCGGTTGTCGTTGCCGTCCCGCTTGCCGTAGGAGTAGTCGAGGCTCGCCTGGAGCTTGCTGAACGTCACCCCCACAGTGGCGTTGTAAACCTGCTCGGTCACGCTGTTGGGCTCCAGGAGCGAGAACCGGGCGTTCCCCCCCACAAACAACCTGCTGATCGGGTAATACCGGGCCCCGAGCCTGAGCCGCTGGGTCGTAGTCAGTGAAGCGACCGCCGTACCAAAGTTCTGGGTGCGATTATAATCATACTCTTCGCTGATTTCCAACACTTTCCTGGCTAGTCCCCGCGTCGAATAGAACGAATAGATGAGCCGCTGCCGGATGTCGGCAACCTCGCTCCTGGTGTTCGGGGTATCATGGCCGAAATTGTAGATGTAGTAGAGCGACGCTTCGAGGTTCCTGTTGGGCTTGTACTCCACCACCCCCTGGCCGTCAAAGAAGTCCGTCACCGCCCCCCCCTGGTTGCGGTACCGGTAGCTTCCCCGCACCCTCATGGTGAAATCGGACAACGCGTAGTCGATATCGCCGCGCACGGTCGTCACGGAATCGACGGGAGCGCCGGAGGGAGCCAGGATATCCTCCGACAGCGCCGCCGACACCCTCAGCCGCGGCCGCGGCGTCCAGTACCCCGCCAGGGTGGTCACCGAGCGGAGATAGTCGTTTATGCTCTCGTCACGGCGGTTCAAGGTGCTGTTGACCCCGGAGTTGCTCGTCAGCCCGCTGTTTACGATAATCGCCTGGTTGGAAAAATCACGGGGGTTCGTACCCGAGCCGGCCGAAACGTTTTCTTCGAGCTCGAATCGTACCGTCTGCGAAGCTGTATAGACCCCCCGGACAACCGCGGTCTGGTTGAGGTATTTCGAATCGCCGACAGTTCCGTTAGAGGCATCGAAGTACTTGACGTTGTAGCTGGCGAACAGCGAATAGTCGCGGGAGAACCGCCTGGTGCTCGCCGTCTCCACCCCCCCCTCGAACGACAGGAGCTTTGCACCCTCATTCTCGGAATTTTCCACCTTCGCAAAGGTACCGAGGGTGAACGGGGCCCGCGAGAACATATCGAGCCGCAACGAGCCGTTCCGGTCGTTCTTCAGGGACTCGCTGCCGTCGAGCCGCCTGAGCCGGCGGTCCCTACTATAGAGAGTCCCCTTCCATTCGACGTCGCTCTTCAGAACGCCGGTTGCATACATCGGCACCGTCCGCTCCAGGGTCAGACCGTTCCTGTCCTGCAAGCGGGTAAAGGATGAAAAGGTCCGCGCCTCCCATGTCTGCCGCGCAGCAGCTGCAAAGAAATTGAGATCGTAGGATTCGTACGAGTTGATCGGATTGACACTCGCATGCTTCGTAAACTGGCCATCGGTGGAGATCTTGAGCCAGTTGGTCATGTCGACCCAGCGCCGAGCGAGCGTCTGGTCGATGGTGCCCAGTTGGAACTGGCTTTCGGTGAATGAGAGGGTGGGATTGAGACGGTCCTCAAACCGGGTAGTGCGGTAGTGAAACCAGTTGTCCCGTTTGTTGAGGCTCACGAACGCCAGGCGCCGGAGCCGGGTATCGACGGGAGTTGCGCTTTTAGTATCCTTGCGCAGCTCGTCGCGATAGTCGACCATTACCAGCGGAATATGCTGGAAAATGGCGTTGTAACCGTTGGTGAGGCCGTTCTTGACCCCGAACAGCATGGTCACCCCGCTATTGATGCTGAGACCATCCAGGAGATCCGTCGTCAGCCTAGGGCCGATCAGCGAACTTCCCTCCGGAGCGGTGCCGGTGGAATTCCGGATGAAGGAGATACGGTTAAGCTCGTAGCTGTATGCCTTGAGCTTCATGGGAAGTTCGAGGGGGTCAATGACTATCTCCCCCCGATAGATGGGATGACCTCCACTGATGGAGGGATTGATGTTCCCGCCGGGGTCGGTGGGATCGCTGGGGTTCTTGACCCTGGTGTCGAACGCCCCCCACTCGTAGCCGAGATTGAGATCATAGCTGCCGACACGGCCGCCGTAGAGCAGCCCGTCACTCTGGTAGAGGAGCGAATAGCGCTGCTCGAAGGAATGGCCGCGGACGACCTTCTTCCCGTTGGCCTCCGCGTCGTAGCCGACGTATCCCAACTCGGCATCGCCGGTCACCCTGGCGCCGGCTTCGCGCAGGAACACACCCCAAAGCGCTGTCAGGATAAGTGCATGCAGTATGTGTCGTTTAATTGACATACGCTAAATGGCAATAAACTTCCAATTCCGGCTGCGCTTACGACTCTCCGCCATTAAATCTGCAAGTAACGTACCCCACCCGGCGATCAAGACTCCAGGCTAAGTCGAGCGGAACCGCCTGATTATGCGCACAATATCGCGCCCGGGGATCTCCGGCGAAATCCGTCCCGCTACCTCCGGCCATTTGGCCGGAATTGCCTGTGAAAAGCCGATACGCTGCCCCGCAAAAAAAGAGGGGCGGCTTCCCACCCCTCGAAATACAGTCGTAAAGAACCGTTACTTGTTATGGCAGGCAAGGCAGAGCAGACTCCCCTTCATGGTGGTGCGGAGGAAGTTAACCGGGTTCCCCACGTACTTCGAACCATGCACCGCGTGGCAGGAGGCACACTCGACGGCAAAGACCGTCGACCCGTTGATAGTCGCCTTGAAGAGGGGGAGGTTGTTACTGGCTCCCGAGCCCGAGACGTTGACCTCATTGCTGTTCGCGCCGCCGATGGGACGGAAACCGCCATTGGCGTCAAGGTTCGGGGCGTAGGGGATGTTGACCGGGTGGCTCTTGGTGAGGTCGGTCCCGAAGTTCGTCTTGCCCGTCACGATGACGTCGCCGGCAACACCGACACCGCCGCGGGAGTTCCGCGGGTCGGCCGCCAGGGTCCCGCCGGAGTCCGAAGGAAGGTTATGGACGCCGCCGCCAAGGGGGCTGCCGTCGTGACAGCTCATGCAGAAGAGCGAGATACTGTCGCTGGAGAAGCCGGTCGGCTTGGTCGCCCCGTACATGTTGAGGGTTGCCGAGGAAGTGTAGAGCTTGAAGGCGGTATTGGCATTGGTTCCCGAGCGGTTCCAGAGCGGAATCTGCGCCTTCGGATTGTGCGGGGTGTGGCAGAAGACGCAGATCTGGGTGGTCTTCCCGCTGCCGCCCGTTGTGGCGCTCAGGTCGTGCTTGCTGCCGGTGATAAGGCCGGCCGGGGCGACGGTTGCCGCAGCCAGAGAGGCGGCTACGACTGCAATGGTGAGGCGTGCTTTCATGATACTTCTCCTTTCGTTTTCTGGTCAAAAGACCACGGTAGAACATTCCAAG
Source organism: Deltaproteobacteria bacterium (assembly GCA_021847245.1). Classification (GTDB taxonomy): domain Bacteria; phylum Desulfobacterota; class Desulfuromonadia; order Geobacterales; family Geobacteraceae; genus Geobacter. The sequence goes on from JAJZUC010000017.1 coordinate 36,460, forward strand.
CTGTACACAACCGACACCTAGCAAACGCTGTGCCTTTCCCGCACATCCAGCTCATCAAAGATAAAAAAAATGGGGCAAGAACTGTATTCTTGCCCCACAGACTCCCATATCCTGTTATTTTCATTTCAGTTCCAGCGCCCGCAGCAACTATCGCCCCCAGAACACCCGCACCCGCCAGCGGCCGCCAGACCCATGGCCGTGCCGGGCAGCAAGGGCGCGGGACCTAAAAAATGACAGAAGATTGCGCGAAATAACCGGATGAGCGGAATCGATTACTGGGGGACGCTCACGCCGGGGATCGGGTTCTCCTTGAGGAAACGGTCGGAAATGTACTGAAACACCTGAAAACGCTGGTTCAATTGATCCACCACGTAGATCCGGTCCGTGGCGTCGATATCGATCCCCTGCGGAATGACGAACCCTCCCGGGGCCTCCTTGTTCGTCTGCAGGATGGAGTACAGTCCCCCGATGGTGATCAGGTAGTCCCCCTGGCGGCTGAACACCATCAGCTTGTGCCCCTTCCCTTCGGTGACGTAGATGTTGTCGTCCGAGTCGACGGCCACCCCCTTGATCAGCTGAAAATCGGCCGGCCCGTCGCCGCGGCTGCCGAAGGCCCGCAGGAACTTCCCTTCCCCGTCGAATATCTGGATCCGGGCATTCATGGCGTCACCGACGATAATCTCCCCCTTATGGTTCACCGTAATGGCGATCGGGAAGTTGAATTCCCCCTCCTTCTCACCCCGGCTCCCGAAGCTGAAGAGATGCTTCCCGTCAAGGGTAAAGACGGAGACCTTGTGGCCACGGGCATCGGTGACGAGAAGCCGCTTCTTCTCGCGATCGATGGCAACTCCCCCGATTTTCTGGACCGTATCGCTCAGCGTCAAGGCGCGAAGCGGTTTCTCATTCTTGTCGAAAACCAGGACCATTCCCTTGTCGATCTCGGAGACGTAGATCGAACCGTCACCGTCGATGGCGAGGGAAACCGGCTTGCTGAACTGGGCCGCCTCATCCCCCCCCAGGACCCGGACCTGCTTTCTCACCAGATCATAGACCAGGACCGTGCCGTAACCGACGTCGGTGACGTAGATCTGACCTGTTCCGCTCGATCTGATATCAAGGGGTTTGGAAAAGCGCATAGGCTCTTCGTCGCCGGCAATGGCGGAGAGAAAGGCGCCGAACCCTTCCTTCGGGAAATCGAGCTGGCTGCTGTATGCCTTGATCCATTCGATCCGGGGCCGTTCGGGAAGGGGAGGCCAGAAATAGCGACGCTGATTGCCGGACTGCTGGGTGGCGCATCCGGACAGAAGAACGATCGCACAGAGTACCGCGGCAAATTTTCTGGATAGGGACATCGGGTTCATTCGTTCAGTTCTCCTCGATTCCTCACTGCTCGGGCAGAGAGGTGCTTCAGTGCCGCCTCGCAACCGGCAGCTGCCTTTTCTTACTTGTTGTGGCACATCTGGCAGAGCTGCATCCGGTCTTCCGCATTGTTCTGGAAGTAGTAGCGCACATCCCCCGCGTGGGGGTTATGGCAGGAGATGCACGACATCTCCCGGCCGGACTTGGGAGACGAGGGGTCCTTGCGCCCGCTCACCGGGTGCCCTTCGCCGGTGGTGGTCCTCACGACATGGGGGATCTTCCGGACCGACTCGTGGCACGACAGGCAGAGCTCGTTGACCGGCGCCTTGAGTTGCGCGTAGTTGGCACTGCCGTGGGGATCATGGCAGACCTCGCACATCCCGCCGGCGATGGGGCCATGGACGTACTTCCTCTTGGCGAACTCGGCCGCCTTGTCCTCGTGGCATTCGTTGCAGAGCGCCGCATCCCGCTTGACTACCGCGTACTTCGGGTTGGCCTTTTCCTTGTGACAATAGACACAGGAATAGGTCCCCGCAGGGCCGTGCACGAATTTCACGTTCAGCATCCTCTTGTGGCAGCCGATGCAGGGATTTTCCTTTTCCCGGGTGCTCAACGCCTGGGTCGAGGTCGGCTCCATGGTGTGGCAGGCAACGCAGCGGATCTCCGAGTCGGGACGGTGAAAGAGGTAGTGCGTGAATTCGGGCGGCACCGAAGACTGTTCACCTTCGGGCGCATAGTAGATCAGCGCCTGGGCGGTTTCAGCGCGGACCTTGCCGACGTACGCCTCCACGTTCACCTCATTGCGCCCCCGGTCCCAGACCGGCTGTACGATGAGAAGATCCTGGAACGCCTTGCGGTATTCCGGCGACGACACCTGCAGCATATCGCCGACCACGCCGTTCACATTGATCCTGACGCCGGTGATCTCGGGATTGTTGAGCTTGAGGATCAGGTAGTTGGAACGCTCGACCCAGCTGCTGGGGGCCGGATAGATGAACGCAACGGCGGCCATGGCAGCCGTTGCGCCGAGTACAAGGAGTGCGGCGACCACTCCGGCTATCCCTCTGCGGGACATACAGCCTCCTCCATCCATCAGGGATTCGTCACCGGACGGACCCTGTCGTATGACTTCGGTTTGTGACACCCCACAACGCAGGTCCCTCCCGTTTCCGTCTTCGTATAGCGGATCGGAATCTCCCAGTCGCCGAAACCGGGAATCTGCTCCTTGATCAGCCGTTGCTGCCGGGCTGCGTGCGGATCATGGCAGGTCTTGCAGGAGCGTCCCCTGTCCGACTTGTTGACATGGCGATAATGAAGATTGAAATCCCCGTTTCGAAAACCGGTAAGGGTGTCGGTTCTCCGATCCTGTGCCAGATTTTTGTTGTGACAGTCAAAGCAGAGCGCAAAGTTGTCCCGGGCATAGGGGAGATAAAACGGCTCGGGGAATGTGTTTCTGAGAAGCCTGGGCCAGTCGGAGCCGTGGGGGGCATGGCAGCGGACGCACTCCCCCTCGGCGATGGGCTTGTGAATTGACGCGCCGGCTGCCAATTTTTTGTCGTGGCAGCGAAAGCAGAGCCCGGCCCCGTCGCCCTTGAGGAGAGACCGATTGTCGGACTGGTGCGGATCATGGCACCCCAGGCAGTTGCCCGAAGCCACCGGGGCATGGCCATGCTTGTGCCTGAACGCTGCCTGATCGTGACATTTGAAGCAGAGCTCGCTCCCCAGGGCCTTCAGTTGCATGGCGTAGGGGGATTGGTGGGGGTCGTGGCAGGCGAGGCAGTCACCCTCGGCAACGGGGGGGTGAACGACCCGCTTAACCGCCTTTCCCTCGTGGCAGAGATAGCAGAGTTTCTCCCGCTCCCCCGCCAGCTTGAACACGCCGCGGTCCTTCGGATGCTCCCCCCCTACGGGCTGATGACAGGCGATGCAGTCGTCAGCCTTCACGGGGCCGTGAACGAACTGCTCCCGCACCTTGCTCTGGTGACATCGGGTGCTGCAGCCATCGGGGATTCCGGGGATCTTGGAGGCGGATGCTCCGGCTGACAGAAGGAGAAGGGTGAGGAGTGCGCCGAGGCACATCCCGCGAAAGGGCGATCTGTTCATGGCATGGACACGCAGGTCCCGGCTCCTCCAAAGCGGAAAGAGCCGGGATATCGGGAGAATGTAATATTGGACGCACTTCGCGCGCGTCGCCTACCTACGGCTCATGCAAGATTCCTGCCTCTTACTAACGTCCGCCGTAGCTATGGAGCCCCGACAGAACGAGGTTCACGCCGAGATAGCAGAAAATGGTGGCGGCAAACCCGACGATGGAAAGAATCGCCGCCCTCTTGCCGACCCAGCCGCGGGTGATCCTCGCGTGAAGAAACGCCGCATAGATGAACCAGACGATCAGCGACCAGGTCTCCTTCGGGTCCCAGCTCCAGTAGGTCCCCCAGGCGTAGTTGGCCC
>JAJZUC010000018.1 GCA_021847245.1 Deltaproteobacteria bacterium
GCACTGTGTTACAATGGGCCACGGCTCGGATCTCCTTGTGTTTATTCGTGTTTTGGCGAACTGAATATACCACAAGTAGCTCTCCGAGCCTTCTCTTTTATGTATCAACTATGGGACAGCAGTGGGTGTCGGCATTTTTTATTTCGGTATGTAGTAATGACCTGAACAGTTTGGGATGATGGAATCAAATTATCTTTTAAGGAAGATGCATATGAAAACAGCATTCCGGCAACAGGCGACAAACTTTGACTGTGCGCCGACCTCAATAATCAATGCGTTGAAATACCTGTTCGCAAGGAAACCCGAGGCGCTTCAACTAAGATACGAAAGACTCAAAATTTTGAACAATCAAGATCATTGAACATTCAGCCGATCTTGCATTGTTCTAGTGGAATGTGTCTAGCGGGTGTAATCTAGTCATGTGGGGATATTCCCCGTTACCCTCATCTCCCTTATCAGACGCACCACGCCTACAAACCCTTCGCAACCACCTCGGCGATGTCTCTCACCCGCACCCCGTCCCTCCCTTCGTCCTTGAGCCCATCCTCGAACATGGTCATGCAGAAGGGGCAGGTTACGCAAATAGTATCGGTATTTTGAGCAAGTGCCTCTGTGATCCGTGCCAGGTTGATCCTGGTACCGGTGTGCTCCTCCATCCACATGCGGCCTCCGCCGGCACCGCAGCAGAAGGATGCATCGCGTCTGCGCTCCAGCTCCAACGGTACACTGCCGGTGGCGGCGGCTATTATGCTGCGTGGGGCCTCGTACACATCGTTATACCGCCCGAGGTAGCAGGAGTCGTGGAAGACGACCTTCCCGAGATCGGCTACCTGTCTGGTCAGCTTGATTTTTCCTTCTTTCAGGAGTTGGTCGATCAGCTCGCTGTGATGGATGACCTCCAGCTCGATTCCGTACTGCCGGTAGTCGTTTTTCAGGGTGGAGAAGCAGTGGGGGCACTGGGTGATGATCCTGGTGATCCCTTTCTCCCGGAAGAGCTGGACGTTCTGCCTCGCCATTCGGTCGAAGACGAACTCGTTGCCGAGCCGGCGCAGGCTGTCGCCGCAGCAGAACTCTTCCTTACCGAGGATTCCCCATGAAACGCCGGCAGAGTTCAGGATGGTGGCAAGCGCCACGGTGACGTGCTTCTGCCGCGAGTCGAATGCGCCGGCGCAACCGACGTAGAGGAGGTAGTCGGTCCTCCCCTTCTCGAACGGCCTGACCTCCATGGTCGCGGACCACTTGGTCCTCTCGGACGGGGCGATCCCCCACGGGTTGGAGCGGCTCTCCACGTTCTCAAAGAGGTTCAGGAGTTCCTCGGGGAACCTCGACTCCATCTGCACCAGGTGCCGGCGCATTTTGACGATCTTCGGCATCTGCTCGATCATGACCGGGCAGGCACTCAGGCAGGCGCCGCAGGTGGTGCAGGACCAGATGGCGTCCTCGGAGATACTCCCCTTGCCGTCACCGATGAGAGGCTGCTCAGGCTTGGATCCCTGCTGCAAAGGCCCGCCGTTTGTCAGAAGGTTCATCTTGATGTCGTGCACCACCTGTCGGGGATTGAGCGGTTTGCCGGTCGAAGCGGCCGGGCATGCGTCTTGGCAGCGGCCGCACTCAGTGCAGGAGAAGCCGTCGAACAGGTCCTTCCAGGTGAACTCATCCACTCTGCCGGCACCGAGACTCCCTCCCTTGACGAACTCCTCCCGCGGCTGGGTGTTGGGTCTTTCCAGGCTCGCGAAGAAACAGTTGGGGATGGCGGTGAGGATGTGCATGTGCTTGCTGTGGGGGAGGTAGTTCAAGAAGGCAAGGAGCAGCAGTGCGTGGACCCACCAGAATGTCGAGGCTATCGGCACAAGGCCCGAGGCCGCAGAAGAGGAGCCGAGTAGGGTGGCGGCGAAGCTCGATACGGGCATCCAGGTATGAGCTTTTTCCTCCCCGAGTGCGATCATCGCTCCGTGCAGGCCGAAGTATGAAAGCATGAGGAGGGCTATGAAGGATAGGATGAGGAAGGCCTCGGGGCTCCTCGCTTTCGTGTAGGAGCTCTCCAGGGAGGTGGGGGGAAAGAAGAGGCGTCGGAGGGCTGCCAGGGTTACGCATGCAAGCGTAAGGAGCGAGACGATGTCGAAGGCAAGGAGCAGGCCGTGATGGAGCGACGCGGGAAGAAGCGCGAGGCTTACGCCGGGAAAGATCCCCGAGATCAGGAACTCGCCGTTGGCAAGAAGGAGAATTACGAAGGACCAGAAGATGACGGCGTGATTGATGCCGAATGGAGTGGACACCACCCGCTTCTGGCCGAAGGCGTTGCGGAGCATCTCCCGAAGCCTGCGGCCCGGGTGCTGGAATCGGTCTTCCGGCCTGCCGAGGAGCACAAGGGAGAGCCGCCTGGAGCAGCTCCAGACGAAGAAGATGAGCGATGCGACGGTTATGGTGGCAAAAACGGCGGGATTGGGTGACATTTTCTAAACCTCACGAAAGCCCCGTCAGCCGAGGACTGGGATTGGTTGCCGGCCCTTTTCTATGCCGAGAGCCTTTCGCCGTCAGATCGGCAGCTCTGCTCCTTCAACTCACGAATCCCCTGGGTGATGGCCGGCACGACCTGGAACAGGTCGCCGACGATGCCGTAGTGGGCCACTTCGAAGATGGGGGCGTCCTTGTCGCGGTTGATGGCGATGATGAGGTCCGAGTCCTGCATCCCCACCAGGTGCTGGATGGCGCCGCTGATCCCGCAGGCGATGTAGATCTTTGGTCGAACGGTCTTGCCGGTCTGCCCGACCTGGCGCTCGTGGGGCATCCAGCCTGCGTCAACGACGCTGCGTGAGGCGCCGACAACGCCCCCCAGCTCATCGGCCAGTTCCTGGAGCAGGGCAAAATTCTCTCGCCCCATCATCCCCCGTCCCCCGGAGACGATGAACTCGGCGCCGGCGACGTCGATGTGGTCCTTCCCCTTCCGGTCGTTGATGACCTCGATCACCTTGGTCAGGATGTCCTCTTCCCGCACCGGGCAGGTGACGCGAAGGATCTCGCCGCTCGCTCCCTTGCGCCGCTCGGGCATTGCCATGACGTGGGGGCGGACGGTCGCCATCTGGGGGCGGAATCTGTCGCACATGATGGTGGCCATGATGTTGCCGCCGAACGCGGGGCGGGTCTGCATGAGGTTTCGTCGGTCGTCGACGGCAAGACCGGTGCAGTCTGCGGTCAGGCCGGTCCCGAGCACGGTGGCGACGGCACCGGCCAGGTCGCGCCCAAGCCCCGTGGCACCCATGAGGATGATCTCCGGCCTGTATCTGTCGATGAGGTGGCAGAGGGCCTTGAGATAGGTCTCGGTGCGGTAGTGGCGATAGACCGGGGCATCGACGAGGTAGGCCCTGTCGGCACCATAGGCAAAGGCCTCGTGGCAGAGGGACTCCACCCGTTCGCCGATGACGACGGCCGACAGCCCGACGCCTAGGGCATCGGCCAACTCCCGCCCTTTGCCGAGCAGTTCCCAGGAAACCTTGGCCACTTCCCCTTCTGTCTGCTCTATGAAAACCCAGACCCCCTTGTAAGCGGCGAGCTTCTCAATCAGGGCTTGGGCCTCGGGGTCTTCTTCCTCAACCGGAGCGCCACCTTGCTGCCTGGCCATTTCGTCAAGGATCCTCTGCTCCTCGGGGGTGAAAAACATCGTGATCGCCTGGGCCGGACAGACCTTGACGCACTTGACGCAGCCTATGCATTTATCGACGATGATGAGCGGCTCGCCCGCCCCATTCATTTCGATTGCCCCCACCGGGCATGAACTCTCACACCGCGCGCCGCAAGCAATGCACTTGCCTTCGCCAAGGGATGCTTTCCCACGCGGTCGCTTCACTTGGTCCATTCTGTTCATATCTCTCTTCCCAGACACAATGTTCAAGTTATTGGCCCCATTCCGGGCGCTGCGAGAACATCCTGTTTCTTGAATCCATGTGAGTATTCAGGATAATAGACATCAAGACATGCGCCGCATATGGAGGAAGTTTTCCCGGTAACGCCATGACCCTCTTTCATTCCTATTATCCGATGGCAAAACATGCATTCCACCTCCATCATGGCCACACCTCCCCAATGATTCTTCATGGGCGTGAGAACTTGCTTCAACATGGCAGAAGATCCTTACTCACCAGCTTGTCGATCAGGAGTTTCGCTGTTCCTGCCGGATCATGCACCCCGTCGCCGATGATCTCTCCCTTCTCTCGCTCAGGAGAGAAGATCCTGCTCACCCAGGTGGGGGAACCTTTCAGGCCGGTGGTGTTCACGTCGAGCCTGAGGACCTCGTTGTTCCAGACCTTCACCTCTGCCTCCTGGGAGGCAAGGCGCATGGGGACGGCCGGGTAGCGGAGACGGTTCAGTTCGCGGACCACGGTAAGCATGGCCGGGAGCGGCGCCTCGACCACCTCGTGTCTCCCTTCCAGCTTGCGCCTGACCCTGATCCTGCAGCGGAGATGGTCGATCGCGTCGATCCGGTCGACCAGCGTAAGCTGGGTATAGCCCAGACGGGTGGCTATGCCGGGGCCGACCTGGGCCGTATCCCCGTCGATGGTCTGCTTGCCGCAGAGAACAAGCCCCACACCTTCCTGGTGATGAAGCTTTCTGATCGCCTCCGCAAGGACATTGCTGGTGGCCAGGGTATCGGCCCCGCCGAAGGCCCGGTCGGAGAGAAGGATCGCCTCATCCACGCCGAGTGCCAGGGCTTTCCTGAGGGTTGCCTCGGCGTTGGGCGGCCCCATGGATATTGCGGCAACGCGAAAGCCGAACCGGTCCTTGAGCCGCAACGCCTCTTCCAGGGCATGGGTGTCGTAAGGGTTTACGATGAACGGTATTCCTTCCCGAACCAGGGTGTTGGTCACCGGGTCAATCTGGACCTGGGTGGTATCGGGTACCTGTTTGATGCAAACGACTACAAACATGGTTGACCTCGGTCATTATTCGTTATCTGCATATCAACCCGGACATTTTCCGCCGTGTACCGTGAAAAAAGCGGGGCGGGCATGGCGTCCCGCCCCTTGAATCACAATAAGGAAAGGAGTTACTACCCGGACCGGACGGTGAGCCTTGCTTCTCTTTGGATTCTATTTCTGCAGCTTCGCCGTGAGCGCCGGCACGAACTGCATGACATCGGCGACGACCAGCACGTCCGCCACCTCGCCGATGGGGGCATCCCTGTCCTTGTTGATGGCAACCACGAAGTCCGACTTCTTCATCCCTGCCAGGTGCTGTATGGCGCCGCTGATCCCGCACGCTACATAGAGCTTGGGGGATACGCTCTGGCCGGTGGTCCCCACCTGGTGGCTGTGCTCCACCCAGCCGGCGTCCACCACGGGACGGCTCGCCCCAAGTTCGCCACCCATGGCCTTGGCCAGTGCCGCGATGACCGCCACGTTCTCCTTTTTCCCCACCCCCCGGCCGGCGCTGACGATCACCTCCGCCCGGCTCAGGTCCACCTCCTTCTGCTCCGCCGGCTCGTAGCCGACGAATTCCAGGGCCGAGGCGGTATCGGCGAGATCGATCCTCTCGATCCGCGGGCTCCCCTGGGGAGAAGCGGCGGGGCTGAAGGCACCGGCTTGAATAGTGACGACCGTCTTGGCGCTCTTTGGGGTGACGGTGCGCCGCAGCTTGGCGTTGCAGAGGCCGACTTCGAGCTTGCCATCAACAACGCCGACGACTTCGGAGACCTGGCCGGCCCTGAGCCTTGCCGCCACCCGGGGGGCCAGGTCCCACCCATAGGAGGAGTGGACGAAGACGACGTAGTCGGGGTTTTCCCGCTCTACCGCCGCAAGGACGATCCTTTTGTGGAGATCCGGGTTGTACTCGCCGTATTTCGCCGCATCGGCCAGGTAGACTGTGCCGTTGACTCGGGGTGCCTCGGCCTCGCTCCCGATCAGGACCATGGCCCTGTCGGCGCCCAGCCTGTCGGCAAAGGCGACCAGTTCGTAGCTTGAGTCGAGGAGCTTTCCTTCCCGGTATTCACAGATGAGCAGTGCTTTCATGTCGATCCTCCTATCTCACTACGGCTGTTTTTTCTTTGAGGATGCCGATGAGTTGGTCGGCAAGGTCGGCCACCTCCCCTTCGAGGATGATGCCGCCCCCCTTTCTGGCCGGGGGATAAACGGCGGCGGTGGCGGCCAGGGGCTCTTCGTGGAGGAGCTCGGCCACCGGGATGGCCTGGATCTCCTTCTTCTTCGCCTTCATGATGTTGGGAAGGGTCGGATAGCGGGGGACGTTGAGCCCCAGCTGGCAGGTGACGAGGGCCGGGGTCCGAAGCCTCACCACCCCCTTCATCCCTCCCTCCAGTTCACGCCTGGCGGTTACGGTGTTGCCGTCGCAGGCGAAGCCGACCAGGGTGGTGGCGCAGGGAAGCCCGAGGAGCTCCGCCACAGTCGCCCCCACCTGGGCCGAGCCCCGGTCCTGGGACTGCATGCCGGTGAAGATGAGGTCGAAGTTCTTGTCCCTGGCGAAGGCGGCGATGATGGAGGCGATCTGCCACGGGTCCTTCGCGTGGGGGGCCGGGTCCTGGATATGGACCCCCCGGTCGCACCCCATGGCAAGGGCCTTCTTGAGCGCCTCCCCTACCCGGTCGGGACCGATGGAGAGGACGGTGACCTCGGGGGCGTTGCCGAGGGCCTCCTTCAGCCGGACCGCCTCCTCCACCGCATACTCGTCGTACTCGTTCATCCGCCAGGCGAGATCGGTCTCGTCGTACCACTCACCTCCCGCGTTCGGCTTGAACCGCGACTCCATGTCCGGTACCTGTTTGATGCAGACCAGTATCTTCATATGAACCTCCTTCGGGTTTGTCCGGTTTTCCCCAGCGTCCGGGATGCTCTCAATAGGTGTAGAATCCCCGTCCTGACTTCCTCCCCAGATGTCCCGCGTTCACCATCTTCACCAGGAAGGGACAGGGGCGGTACTTCGGGTCCTTGAAGCCGTCGTAGAGGACATTCATGATCGCCAGACAGGTGTCGAGGCCAATGAAGTCGGCCAGGGTCAGCGGCCCCATGGGCTGGTTGGTGCCGAGCTTCATCCCCTTGTCGATGTCCTCGGCAGAGGCTACCCCCTCGTAGAGGGCGAAGACCGCCTCGTTGATCATCGGCATGAGAATGCGGTTCACTATGAAGCCGGGATAGTCCTGGGAGACCGCCATCTCCTTGTCGAGCTTCGCCACCAGCTCCGCCGTGGTGGCGAAGGTGGCATCGCTCGTGGCGTGCCCCCGGATCACCTCCACGAGCTTCATCACCGGCACCGGGTTCATGAAGTGCATCCCGATCACCTTGTCGGGGCGTCTCGTGACCGCGGCGATCTTGGTGATAGGGATGGAGGAGGTGTTGGAGGCCAGAATCGCCCCCTCCTTCACGGTCTCGTCCAGCTTTCTGAAGATCTCCAGCTTCAGCGGCTCGTTTTCGGTGACCGCCTCGACGCAGAAGTCGCAGCCGGCAAGCTCGGCCATGTTCTTCGTGGTCTTGATCCTGGCGACGGTCTCGCCCACCACCGTTTCGGGGATCACCCCCTTCTTCGCCTGGCGTTCCAGGTTCTGCCTGATGGTGGTCACCGCCTTTTCGAGCTGAAGCTCGGCGATGTCGTAGAGCACCACGTCATGGCCGAACTGGGCAAAGACGTGGGCGATGCCGTTTCCCATCTGACCCGCGCCGAGTACGCCGATTTTTGTGATCATGAACGTCCTCCCGAAATTCTTTTTTTCACCACGGTTTTCAATGTCACACCCGCTCGAAGATGACCGCCACCGCCTCCCCTCCCCCGATGCAGAGGGTGGCAAGCCCGTAGCGGGCCTTTCTCCGGTGGAGCTCCCGGATGACCGTGGCGGCGAGCCTCCCGCCGCTGGCCCCGATGGGGTGGCCGAGGGCGCAGGCGCCGCCGTTGACGTTGACCTTCTCCACCGGCAGGTCGAGCCCCTTGATGGCGATGAGGGCCACGGAGGCGAAGGCCTCGTTGATCTCGAAGAGGTCGATGTCGGAAAGCGCAATCCCGGCCCTCTCGCAGACCTTTCTGATGGCGCCGACCGGGGCCTCGGGGAAGTGGTCGGGGTGGCGGCTCTCGGTGGCGGCGGCGACGATCCGCGCCTTCGGCTTCAGGTTGAACGACTTCAGCCCCGCCTCGTCGGTCAGAAGCGCCAGGGCGGCACCGTCGCTGATGGTTGAGGCGTTTCCGGCCGTTATGGTCCCCTCCTTCCTGAAGACCGGCCGAAGCTGGGTGAGCCGGGTGATGTCCACCTTAAACGGTTCCTCGTCGTCAGTAAGGGTCTCTTCGCCCTTTTTGCCCTGCTTTACGACCGGGACGATCTCGTCGCGGAAGACCCCCTCCCTGACCGCGGCTTGCGCCAGCCGGTAGGAGCGAAGCGCGAATTCGTCCTGCTCCTCGCGGGAGAGGTTGTTTCGGGCGGCGCTCTCCTCGCCGATCTCCCCCATGTGGCGGCCGGTGTAAGGGTCCTGGAGGCCGTCCCAGATCATGAGGTCGGGGAGCTCGCCATGCCCCATCCGGTAGCCGGTGCGCCCTTTTTTCAGGACGTAGGGGGCAAGGGACATGCTCTCCATCCCGCCGGCCAGCACGAGCCGCGCATCGCCCAGGCGGATGGCGTCGGCACCGAGCATGATCGCCTTGAGGCCGCTGCCGCAGACCTTGTTGATGGTCATGGCGTGGGCCGTGTCGGGTATGCCGGCAGCGCGCATCGCCTGGCGCGCCGGCGCCTGACCGCAGCCGCCGGAGAGGACCTGGCCGACGATCACCTCGTCCACCGCCTCGGGGGCGAGACCGGCCTTCGCCAATAGCCCCTTCATGACGCCGGCGGCCAGCTTCGGCGCCTCCACCTCGACAAGCATCCCGCAAAACGAGCCAAACGGCGTCCTCAGCGCATCCACCACATAGACATCCTTCATCGTTTCCTCCTCAAAGGTGACCGCCTGTTGAACCGCCGCTACGCCAGCAGAGACCAGTTCCCATGGAGGCACAGCGGCGCCTCGGTCAACTCCTGGAGCCGGTCGAAATCCAGTCCCTCGACCATCTCCCGCACCACAAGGCCGCTCTCGGTCACGTCGATGACCGCAAGGTCCGTGTAGATGCGTTTGACGGCCCGTTTGGCGGTGAGGGGATAGGTGCAGCGCCTCAGGACCCTCGGCTTGCCGTCACGGGTTACCTGCTCCATCAGCACCCGGATGTCGCGGCACCCCACGGCCAGGTCCATGGCCCCCCCAACGGAGGGGAGCGTGTTTCGGTCGTCGGTGACCCAGTTCGCAAGGTCACCCGTTTCCGACACCTGGAACGCGCCGAGGAACACCATGTCGAGGTGGCCGCCGCGCATCATCATGAACGATTGGGCGCTGTCGAAATAGCACCCCCCCCTCACCAGGGTGACAAACTGCTTGCCGGCATTGACGAGGTTTTCGTCCTCCTCGCCGGGAGCCGGGGCAGGTCCCATGCCGAGCATCCCGTTCTCGCTGTGGTAGATGACCTCCTTGCCGGCCGTCATGTGGTCCGCAATGAGCGTCGGCATGCCGATCCCGAGATTCACGAAGGAGCCGTCGGGCACATCCCGGGCGGCCCGGGCCGCTATCTGCTGGCGGCTCAGAGGGGTGATGCCGGTTCTAAGGGCAAGATGCTTCACGATGCACCTCCAACCTCGACGATCCTGTCCACGAATATGCCGGGGGTGCCGATCAGTTCCGGGTCCAGTTCTCCGAGTCCGACTACCCTGCTCACCTGCACCACGGTAAGGTCCGCAGCGGTCGCCATGATGGGTCCGAAATTACGCGCGGTCTTGCTGTAGACCAGGTTCCCCCAGCGGTCGGCACAGGTGGCCTTGATCAAGGCCACGTCGCCGCGAAGCGGTTTTTCGAGGACGCACTCCACCCCGTCGATGATCCTCTCTTCCTTGCCATCGACAAGGGGGGTCCCGGCCGCCGTACGGGTGTAGAAGCCGTAGAGACCGGCGCCGGCACAACGCATCCTCTCCACCAGCGTCCCCTGGGGGACCAGCTCGATCTCGACCTTCCCTTCCCTGAACTTCCTGTCGATGACCACGCAATCGCTGCTGCGGGGATACGAGCAGACAACCCGCCTCACCCGGTCGGCCTCAAGGAGTGCGGCGATGCCGACATACCCGTTTCCCGCGTTGTTGGAGACGATGGTGAGGTCCCGGGCGCCGGTGTCAAGAACGGCGTGTATGAGCTCGAAAGGGGTGCCGGTGTCCCCGAACCCGCCGATGAGAATGGTTGCGCCGTCCCGTATCCCGGCGACCGCCTCCTCAACTGTTGCCACGCGTTTATCGATCATGGTTGACTTCCTTCCTGCCGTATCCCGTGCAGAATGGCGGTTCAACAACGGAACGCCGGTATCCCTGTGACCTCCTGCCCGATCACCAGGGTGTGCATGTCGTGGGTACCTTCGTAGGTGTAGACCGCCTCCATGTTTGCCATGTGGCGCATGATCGGGTATTCGTCCACGACCCCGTTGGCCCCGAGGATGGTGCGGGTCTTGCTGCAGATCTCCCGGGCGATGTTGGTGTTGTTCATCTTGGCCATGGAGACCTGGGCCGGGGTGTACTTCCCCTGGTCCTTCAGGCGCCCGAGCTGCAACGCCAGGAGCTGCCCCTTGGTCAGCTCGGTCACCATCCAGGCGAGCTTTTCCTGCTGGAGCTGGAACGCGGCGATGGGCCTGTCGAACTGGATCCGGTTCTTGGCGTAGTCGAGGGCACACTGGTAACAGGCGTCGGCCGCCCCGAGCACCCCCCAGGCGATCCCGTAGCGGGCCTGGGTAAGGCAGCTCAAGGGCCCTTTGAGCCCCTTCACCCCCGGCAGGAGGCTCTTCTCCTCGTCGACGACGACGTCCTCAAGGACCAGTTCGGAGGTGATCGATGCCCGGAGAGACCATTTCCCCTTCATCGCCGGGGCGCTGAAACCGGGGGTCCCCTTCTCGACCAGGAAGCCGCGGATGCCGTCGTCGGTCTGGGCCCAGACCACCGCAACGTCGGCGATGCTGCCGTTGGTGATCCACATCTTGGTGCCGTTGATCCGCCATTTGCCGTTCGCCTCTCGGACGGCGCGGGTCCGCATCCCCGCCGGATTGGAGCCGAAGTCGGGTTCCGTGAGACCGAAGCAGCCGATGACCTCCCCCGTGGCCATCCTGGGGAGCCAGTAATCCTTCTGGGCCTCGCTCCCGAAGGCATAGATGGGATACATGACGAGGGCCCCCTGCACCGAGGCGAAGCTGCGCAGCCCCGAATCGCCCCGCTCCAGTTCGTACATCAGAAGGCCGTAGGCGACGTTGTTCATCCCGGCGCAGCCATACTTTTCCGGCAGCGTGGCGCCGTAGAATCCCAGCTCCCCCATCGGCTTGATCAGATCGGTCGGGAACGTCTGCTCCTGGGCGTGCTTTTCGATGACCGGCAGGACCTCGTTGTTGATGAACTGCCGGACGGTCCCCCTGACGAGCTTCTCCTCATCGCTCAGCAGGCTCTGGAAATTCATGTAATCGGTGAGTTCGGTAAACGTGGCCATGGCATGTCTCCTTCTGCCCGGTTCATGCGGGCTGGATTTTTATATGGATTGTAGCCTACTCCGGGGTCAGGAGCGACACGCCGAGCCTGGCGCGCCGGGTGAGCCAGGGGCTCGGACGGTAGCGGGGGTCTCCGTAGAAGGAGAGCATGTTGTTCAGGATCGTCAGGATCCGCATCGCTCCCAGGGTATCCCCCATGGCGAGGGGCCCCTGGGGGTAGCCGAGTCCCAGGGTGACGGCGTGATCGATGTCCTGGGGGGTGGCTATCCGCTGCTGGGCGATGTCGCAGCCGATGTTGACGATGAGCGCCACCACGCGCTGGGCCACGAAGCCGGCGCTGTCGTTGATCACCGACACCGGGACGCCGTCACCCCCGAAGAGTCCGTGGGCCGCATCCCGCACCTCCGGCAGGGTCACCGGCGTCGTCATGAGGGTGCGCCGCCGGGAGAGCTCGAACAGGGTATCGAGGGCCAAGGTCCGGGTCGGGTCCACTCCTTCGGCCAGGGCGACGGTGGTGGCGTCCCCGCCGAGAGGCATCACGATGCAGAGGGCATCCTGGGAGGGCCGATCCCCCGGGTCAATGGCCCCTCCGAGCCTTGTCACCAGTTCCATGACCTGCGCGTGGAGAGCGGGATCGGTCCGGCTCACCCAGACCCGCGCCGGCCTGGCAGCGGGAAGGGGCCTGACCGGCATCTGCTCCGCCACCCCGTCGGTGTAGCGGTAGAACCCCCGGTTCGTCTTGCGGCCGAGCGTTCCCGCTATCAGCATCTGCCGGGTGATGGGGGACGGGCGGAAGCGGGGCTCCTGGTAGTACTGGTCGTAGATCGACTCGATCACCGGGTGCGAGACGTCGAGCCCGGTCATGTCCAGGAGCTCGAAGGGGCCCATCCGGAACCTCCCCGCCTCCCGCATGATCCGGTCGACCTCGTAGAACTTGGCGATCCCCTCGCCCAGGATGCGCAGCGCCTCGGTACCGAAACCACGTCCGGCATGGTTGACGATGAACCCGGGGGTGTCCTTGGCCCGCACCGGGGTGTGCCCCATGCGATTCGCCAGGGCGGTAAGCGCCTCGCCGACCCACCCCTCGGTGAGCAGACCGTCGATCACCTCGACGATCTTCATGAGCGGCACCGGGCTAAAGAAGTGGAAGCCGCCAATCCTCCCGGGGAAGCGGCAGCCGGCGGCAATGGCGGTGACCGAGAGGGACGAGGTGTTGGTGGCCAGGAGACACCCGTCCGAGACGATCCCCTCCAGGGTCTGGAACATCTGCCGCTTTACCTCCAGGTTCTCCACGATTGCCTCGATGACGATGTGGCAGGGAGCCATTCCGTCGAGGCCCTCCAGGATCCGGATCCGCCCCACCGCACCCTCCACATCGGCCGCCTTGAGCTTCCCCTTCTCCACCTGGCGCATCAGGATGTCCCGGATGGAGTTTCTGGCCTCCGCCGCGGCCCCCTCCCGGGAATCGAAGAGAAGTACGTTCACCCCCGCCTGGGCCGCGATCTGCGCGATACCGCGCCCCATCAGCCCCGTGCCGACAATGCCGAGAGTCAGATCCGTCCGTGCGACATCCACTGCCATAACCGTTACCCCCTTTGTTTTCAGACCTTCCTCGATCCCCGGATGAATGCCCCTTCTACCTCTGGCCGCTGCGGAAAAGCACCCCTGACAGCCGCAGCCTCCATAAACGATGGTTGGTATTCATCCCGGATGCATATTCATTGGATACAACCTTGACCTGAACCCAGTTTTATTTTCGCTATGCAAAACTCATTTTCATTTTTGAAAATAATAACGCAGGCCATAGACCTTGTAAATAGATTTTTTTTGCGTGTTCAAATTTTTCTGCCCGCCATCGCCAGATTTATCGAACCGCAACCTCAACGATGTCTTTATGCATCCATAGCCATGCAAAACCGCAGAAAATCGAGGGGAGACCGCACCGATGCCGGCGAGGCGCCATGGGGCGGCATTATTATATTGCATTGCGAAACATAATTTTAAAAATCTGAGTTTTTAGATTGACAGGTCTTTGAATTATTGCAAACATTGTTTTACAACAATCATATCCGGAGGGTAGGGCCATGAGGGAAATCGAGAACATAGCGGACCTGTACGGACTCGTCGGCCAGGAAATCGGCGTCTCGGAGTGGGTTTTGATCGATCAGGAGCGGGTCGACAAGTTTGCCGAGGCCACGGGCGATCACCAGTGGATCCACGTGGACGTGGAGCGGGCCAGGAAGGAAATGCCGACCGGTTCCACCATTGCCCATGGGTATCTGACCCTTTCCCTCCTACCCATGCTCACGTCCCAGATCATGCAGATCAGAAACGTCAGCAGCCGGATCAATTACGGGTGCAACAGGGTCCGCTTCACCAGCATGGTCAAGACCGGAAGCCGCGTCAGGGCCAGGCAGGTCCTGAAGGCCCTGGAACCGTACAAAAACAACGGTGTACAAGTGGTCAACGAGGTCACCATCGAGATCGAGGGGGAGGATCGGCCGGCCTGCAAGGCCGAGACGATCAGCATCATCTATCCTTGAACAGGCGGGTCAACAGGAGGGATACGGGATGAGGATTGGGGTGATAGGATCTGGCGCCGTGGGGCTATACTTCGGCGCAAGGCTGCAACTGGCCGGGCATGACGTACACTTTCTGCTGCGGCGCGATTACGAGGCCATAACCGCGTCGGGGCTTACCATCACCTCCCCCGCGGGGGACTTCCGCCTCGAGCGGGTCAAGGGGTTTCGCACCCCCGGCGAGATGGGAAAGGTGGACCTGGTGCTGGTGGCGCTCAAGGCCTTTGCCAACATGCACCTGGTCGAGATGGTACGGCCCCTCTTGCAGGACGATACCGCCGTGCTCACCGTCCAGAACGGGCTGGGCAACGAGGAGCTTCTGGCCGAAGCCTTCGGCGTGGAGCGGGTTCTCGGAGGGGTGGCCATCGTTGGCGCCAACCGTGGCGAGCCAGGGGTGGTGCATCACCTTACCTATGGCGCGATCCGCCTCGGTGAATTAGGAGGGGGGCTCTCCCCCCGGGCGGAGCGGCTCGCGGCCATGGTCGACGCCGCCGGCATCAGGTGCGAGGCGGTGGCCGATCTCCGCAAGATACGCTGGGAGAAGCTCGTCTGGAACATCCCGTTCAACGGCCTCTGCGCCCTGACCGGCCAGACCCCCGGCAGACTTCTGGCCCACCCCTCGACGCGCCGGCTCATTGCGGCGATCATGGCCGAGGTCATCGCGGGTGGCAACGCCCAGGGGCTGAGCGAGCCGATCCCGACCCACGGCTACATCGAAGAGGTGCTCGCCAGGACCGAGAGGAATTCGGGCGACTACCGCCCAAGCATGATGATCGACCGTCTTGAAGGGCGGCCGCTGGAGTTGGAGGCCATCTACCAGATCCCGCTGCAGCATGCGGCGAAACGGGGTGTGGAGATGGCCAGGGTGGAGATGCTCCAAGCGCTGCTGGACCTTGGGGAACCGGGCAAAGACGACGGGGCCGCTTGAAAAGGGATGACCGTAAAGACCCCCCTTGTATTTCGCATTGCAATATCATATTTTATTTTGCAATTGACAAATACTGCTTACATCGCGTAAATTTTTATGTGTAAAAATTAATATTGAGTAAGCCCAAAGGGGAGAGGACGATGCTCGAAGAGGACGTGGAGAGAACAGGCGAAGCGACTGACAACAATGAAGAGGAGCCGGGAAAAGACCGTCAGTTCGTGACGGCCCTGGCCCGTGGTCTCGAGGTGTTGCGTTGTTTCAAGCCGGGCGAGCAGTTCCTCGGCAACCAGGAAATCGCCAAACGCACCGACCTTCCCAAGCCGACGGTTTCCCGGCTCACCTACACCTTGACCCAACTGGGATTCCTGAACTACTCCGAAGTCCTCGGCAAGTATTCCCTGGGAACGGGTGTCCTGTCGATCGGCAACGCCTTTCTCTCCAACATGAACATCCGCCAGGTCGCCCGCCCCCTCATGCAGGAACTGGCCGACCACGCCCACGCCTCGGTGGCGCTCGGCGCCCGCGACCGACTCGAAATGGTCTACATCGAGAACTGCCGCAGCAGCGCCACCTCCTTTACCCTGAACCTCGACGTCAACTCGCGCATTCCAATCGCCACGACCGCCATGGGGAGGGCGTACATCTGCGGTCTGCCGGAAGGGCAGAGGGACCATCTCCTCGACCAGATCAAGGCACGCAACGAAGAAGAGTGGCCGAGAATAAAGACCCACCTCGAACAGGCGTTCAGGGATTACCAGGAAAAGGGCTTTTGCCTGTCGGTCGGCGACTGGCAGAAGGATGTCAACGCCGTTGCCGTTCCCTTCATCCCGGTGAACGGCTCCGACGTCCTCTCCTTCAACTGCGGAGGCCCCGCCTTCCACATACGGCGCCACATGCTCGAGGACGACATCGGGCCGCGCCTCGTGGCCCTCGTCAGAAATGTCCACGCCGCCTTAAGCCGGCAGTAGGGGCGGCCCCTGCACAACGGTTCATCCCGAATCCGTGAGACGGGCTCCCCGGGCTCACGGATTCACACTCATCTCACCCCACCCGCATCAGCCCCTCCTGGGCGACGGAGGCGACGAGCGTCCCGTCGCGGCTAAAGATGTTCCCCAACGCAAAACCGCGCGAGCCGGAGGCGCTCGGACTCTCCGTCACATACAGCAACCACTGGTCGGCGCGGAAATCGCGGTGGAACCACATGGCGTGATCGATGCTGGCGGCATGGACGTTTTTCTGCCTGAACGATATCTCGTGGGTGAGGCTGGCCGTGCGCAGGAGCCCAAAGTCCGAGGCGTAGGCCAGCACTGCCTGATGGAGACCCGGGTCGTCGGGGATCCGACCCACCGCCCGAAACCAGATTTTCTGCGCCGGGGGCTGTCTCCCGAGCTTGTACGGATTGGCCGGCTCCACCGGCCGGATCTCTATGGGAAGTTCGCGGAGCCCCTTCTGTCCGAATCCGAATCTTTCCGGGTCCAGTTCGGCCATCTTCCTGCGGAGATCCACCAGTGACGGCAGCCCCTCGGGACCGGGCACGTCGGGCATCGGGGTCTGGTGCTCGAGTCCCCCCTCATCGATCTGGAATGAGGCCGCCATAGTGAAAATGGGCTCCCCGTGCTGGATTGCCACGATCCGGCGCGTTGAAAAACTGCGCCCGTCGCGGATGCGGTCGACATCGTAGACGATCGGCGCCGTCATGTCCCCGGGGCGCAGAAAATATGCATGAAGGGAATGGGCGCGGCGTCCGGCGACGGTCCGGCCGGCCGCAACCAGCGCCTGCCCCAGAACCTGGCCGCCGAAAACGCTTATCCCCCCAAGGTCCAGACTCCCTCCCCGGAAAAGGTTCTCCTCGATCCTCTCGAGGTCGAGCAGATTCAGCAACTCCTGCAGGATTTCGTTCATCGCAAAAACACCCCCCACCCTGAAGGTTTATTCTAAATAGTTTAACACTTGTAGCCGGGACCTCACCCTACACCTTTTTCGCAGACCTCCCGGGCCGAGCCGGGGAGCGGTTCGGCTGCGGAGAAGGTACGCTGGAAAATCCAGGCCGCACACGCCACCATGCCGAAGAAAAGCACAAAGACGTTGCTGTATCCCTCAGCCCGCGGTGCCACGAACGGGTTGAACGCCGGGCCGTTGGCGAACGACTCGATGATGCGGCCGGCAACTGCGGCCCCGAAGGTTCCGGAGACGAAGAAGGTGAGGTTGTACATCCCCATGCCGACGCCGCTCTGGTTCGGGGAAAGGGTCAGGGAAACGGTCTTTGCCAGCGATGACTGGACGATCGAAAAACCGGAGTAGCTGACGATGAGCCCCATGGTGATGAACTGCGGTCTCGTCCCGGCCAGCAGCGAGAGGAGGGAGTATCCGGCCAGGAGAAACCCCAGACCGATCTGGACCACCGTGACGCTCCCTATCCGGTCCGACAGCCTGCCGCCGACAAAGCTGAGGACTGCGGCGGTCATGGCCCCGGGAAAGATCACCACCCCGATCGCCTGGGTGTCGAGGTGATTAAGGTTGCGCAGCATCAGCGGGAGGGTGAACATCATGCCGAAGGCGGTCCCCAGGGCGAGAAAGAGCGTGAGGAGCCCGTTGCGGTAACGCCGGTCCCTGAAGAGGCCGGGGAGCATGAAGGGGGTATCCGCCCGATGGATGCGCAGGATGAACCCCGTCAGGAAGAGAAGCCCCGCGGGGAACCCCCAGAGGAAGGATTGCGCCACGAACGTGAGAAACGAAATGACCGTGGCGCCGAGGAGCGCCCCCCCCAGGAAATCGAAGCGCTCTTTCCGGCCTTTCTCGGCTGGGAGGAGCCGGTGGTAGAAGGGAATGGCAAGGAGCGTCGAGGAGGAGACGAGAAAGAGGTAGCGCCAGTGGAAGTTGCCGGCGATGAAGCCGCCGATGATCGGCCCGAAGGCCCCGCCGCAGGCGATGGTCGAGGAAACGGCGGCCAGGATCCTGCCGCGCATCGCCACCGGCATGTACCGGATAGCCGTCAGCATGACCAGAGACGGTATGCACGACCCGCCGACCGCCTGGAGCAGGCGTCCCGCGATCAGCATCGGGAACCATCGGGAGAAAAACCCGACCAGTGACCCCGCATTGAACAGCAGCAGGCCGATGGTGATGAGGAGCTTTATCGGATAGACGTCGGCAAGCTTGCCGTAGGTGATCGCCCCCAGGCCGAAGGTCGCCACATATCCCGTCAGCACCCAGCTCACCTCCGGGGGGGTCAGATGGAACTGCCGCGAGATGTCGGGGATGGCCACATTGAACATGGTGGCGTTGAGGACCGAAAAGAAGAGCGTGTAGCAGAACACCGTCACGATGCGGGCGGGAAATTCCACGACGGCCGTCCCCGGCGCACCGGACGGCGCCGTTGCCGAGTGCCGCGCGGGCGTCGTCTGCCCGGTCTGTTCAGTGTCGCTTAATCGCATATGTGACGCTAATACCAGCTGATCCGGGGCCTGTTGCGCAGCGGCAGGCGGTGATACTCGTAGCGCGGGTAGCCGACCATGAGCGCTCCGAAGCAGATATGCCCTTCGGGAAGTCCGAGTGCCTGCTGCAAGGGGGGCCAGCTTCTCGCCGCAGCGGTGAAATACCCTCCCCAGCAGGTCCCGACCCCGAAGGAGGGGGCGGCCAGCTCCAGGTAACTCAGGGCGATGGGGCACGAGTTCGCGGCGAAGCGGTCATTCTGCGAATGGGCGATGATTATGTGGGGGGCGGAGCGGCAGATCCGGTCGATCCCCTTTTCCCAGGCAGCCACCACCCGGTCCAGGTTCATCCCCCTTGCCAGCTCAGGCGCTTCCCTGATGGTGTGGCGCATCCAGTCGATGACGAGCCCTGCCAGTTTCCGGACATCTTCGGTGGCGTAAACAATGCGCCAGCTGACGGTCTGGGAGTTGTGCCCGGTGGGGGCATGGGAGGCAACTTCGATCAGCCTGGCAAGGACCTCCCGAGCCACGGTCTTCCCGGTGTAGGCGCGGATGGAGCGGCGGGCGCGCAGGAAGTGCTCCGCCCGTTCCGGGTCGAGGAGCCACTCCTTTCGCAACGGGGGACAATCCTCCGGGGTCATGCTCCGGTGGCTCAGGGCTCCCGGCGGGCAGATGGCGACGCAGTGGCCGCAGTCGATGCAGGCCTTTTCCGCCCCCTCGACGGGGGAAGGGACCCCGTCCCGGAGCTCGATGATCCTTGCGGGGCACGCCGCGACGCAGGCACCACACCGTGTGCAGCTATTCTCATCCACCACGAACAGGGGCATGATGTCGTTCTCCTTTTGAATTGCGCTACCGGCTGTCGGCGCCCCACTAGCGGAAGCTGTGCAGTTCCGGCTCCTCCAGGTGCGGCGTTGCGTTGAACATGTCGAGGGCCATCCTGCCGCTGCTGAAGAGGAACTCGGTGATGGAGCTGTTGCGCACGCGCCAGTTGATGTCGATGCCGCTCACGGGGGGGGCGTTGACGGCCCGTTGTACCGTCGCCCCGATCGGCCCTCCCGAGGTGAAGACCACGACGCGGCGATTGCTGCCGGGGCGGCTCGTGATGCCGTCGATGGCGCGGTAGACCCGCGTGCGGAAACCCTGCCACGATTCCACCTGGGGCGAGGTGAGGGTACCCGCCACCCAGTGGGCCATGACGGCCTCGAACATCCGCTGGAAGTGGCGGTTTCGCTCCGGGGTGCCGGCATTGTCGCGGGCGTTTTCCACCAGCCGGCAAAACTCCACATCCCTAGCCTCCAGCTGAGGGGCGAGAAGGGCCAGGATGCCGGCGCCGTCGTACTCGTTCAGGTCCGCTGTGGTCTGGAGCCCCGGCCACGGCAGGCCGGCCTCGGCGTAGCGCTCCCCGACGATCTCGGCGGTCCGCCGCTGCCTGACCAGTGAGCCGCTGTAGACCTCATCGAAGGCGACCCGCCGGCGGATCCAGAAGTCGGCAAGCCGGCCGGCCTGGAGCTCTCCCAGCGGGGAGAGTCGGTCGGTCTCCTTTTCGAACGGTGTGGCCTGTCCGTGACGGACCAGCGTGAGAACGCCCATTTCCCTATCCCTTCATGCGGATGCCGTGGCGAAGGCCACCGGGCTTCCCCTATCCATCCGCGCGACGAGTTCCGCTGCCGCCTCCACCAGTGCCCGGATGCGCAGGTGATAGTTCCTGAACCGCTGGTCCCTGGTCTGCCCCCTGACATAGCGGAAATGGATCTGCCGCAGGATCACGGCAAGCTTCAAAATGCCGAAGACCTCGTACCAGCCGATGTGCGAGAGGTCGAAGCCGGTCTGCCGGGCGTATCTCTCGAGAAACTCCTCGCGGGAGAGCCACCCAGGCTTGTCGAAGAGCGGCTGCCGCCATTCTCCTGGTGCCCCCCGCTGCAGATAGTAGCAGAGGGTGAGCCCCAGGTCGACCAGCGGGTCGCCGACAGTCGCCATTTCCCAGTCGAGCACCGCGATGATGCGGCCCGCATCGTGGGGGTCGAGCATCACGTTGTCCACCCGGAAGTCGTTATGGATCAGGGATGCCCTGCCGGATACCGGCATCTCGTCGGTGAGCCGGAAGATGACTCGGTCCATCTCCGGCAACGGTTCGATCTCGGCACGGTACCAGCGGTCGATCCAGCCGTGCAGGTGCCGCTCCAGGAATCCCTCGGGCCTGCCGATGGAGACAAGCCCGGTGCCAAAGACGTCGAGGGAGTGCATCCCGGCCAGACAATCCACGAACGCCCGGCTCACCCGCGCCTCGGCATCGGCAACCCCGGCGAATTCATCGGGCATGGTGGTGCGGACCACGACCCCGTGGCGGCGCTCCATCAGATAGAAGGGGGCCCCGATGACGGAGGGATCCTCGCAGAGGATTATAACCTCGGGGACGAGGGGAAAGACGGGGTGCAATCTCTCCAGAAGCCGGTATTCACGCACCATGTCGTGGGCCCTGGGGGCCAGGGGGCCAAGGGGGGCGCGCCGCAGCACATAGTCCGTGTCGCCGGCGCGGATGAGGTAGGTCAGGTTCGAGCGCCCGCCGGTAAACTGCCTGATTTCCATGCCGTCTTCCACGCCGGTAATCCTGCCGCGCAGATATTGGCGCAGGGCCGCGTGGTCCAGCTCTTCCCCTTCCCTTACGGGGGCGGTATCCGTGTCCATTTTCGTAACTATCATTGGCTCCTCCGGGCACCCCGTCGCGAGGGGAGATACCGGCACAGCATCCTCTCCATGCTGGTACTGCGGCTTTCGAGGTGGGCCGGGTCGTAGAAGCTGAGGTTTGTCGCACGGACCACCCACCTCCCCTCCAGGGAATCGTTAAGGTCAAGGATGTTGACGCAGGCCGGGGCCTGCTCGAAGTGGCCGAAGAAGCTGCGCCCGCCGCCGGTCAGGGCGTACGACAGGATGGCCCGGTTGACCGCGCCGTGGAGCACCATCAGCAGGGTGTTCCATGTGGGGTCGGCCGTCAGTTTCTCGATCCCCGGCACCACCCGGTCGAGGAGGGCGCCGAAGGTCTCTCCCCCCATGAAAGGGGTCCCTTCGTCTTTTTCACCGCGGAAGGCGCCGGCAATGGTGCGGTCGAGCTCGTCATCGGGAATCGCCGCCAGGTCGCCGCGACGGATCTCCTGAAACTCCTCCCGAATCTCGATGGGAAGATGGCGCGACCCCAGCACGATCCGGGCAGTCTCCAGCGTGCGGGGAAGCCCGCTCACCACCACCCTGTCGAAGGCGACATCCTCCAGGGCCCGGGCCACCACCCGGGCCTGTCTCTGCCCCCGCTCGGTCAGCGACGCAGTGGCCGGAGGAAACGGGTTTCCCGCGGCGTCGAAATAGGCGGCCTCGCCGTGACGCAACAGATAGATGCGCCGCACATGGGTATCTGAATATTGCGGAATTGGCTCTCTCTTCATCGCTCGTGCCTCGTCATAATCTCTTCCCATCACGGTATCAGCACGGCCTTGCCGTAGGTATTCCGACCGCTGAGATCGATCAGCGCCCGGGGGGCGTCGGCCAGGGGGTACTCCCGGCAGACCACCGGCCTGATCTCGCCCCGTTCGTACATGGCGAAAAGATCGGCAAAGACGGCCTTCGCCAGCTCGGGGTCCCGGTTCCTGCGCTCACCCCACAGGACCCCTATGGCACTGGCGCTCTTCAGGAGGAGGCGGTTGGCCGGGATTGCCGGTATCCGCCCCCCGGCAAAGCCGACGATCAGAAGCCTTCCGCCCCAGGCGAGGCACTTTAGGCTGAGATCGGTCACCTCTCCCCCGACCGGATCGTAGATGATGTCGGCGCCCCGGCCTTCGGTGAACTCCTTCACCCTCTCCACCCACGGCTCGCTCAGGTAGTCGATGGCGAGATCGGCCCCGTGCTCGCGGCAGATGACCGTCTTCTCCGGGCCTCCGGCAGTGGCGATGACCCTCCCTCCCCAGGCCTTGGCGAGCTGGATGGCGGCAAGCCCCACCCCGCCGGCCCCGGCATGGACGAGCACCACCTCGCCGGCCCGCATGCCGGCGCTATGACGCAGCGCCGAGTAGGAGGTGGGGAAGACGGTCGGAAAGGCCGAACCTTCGACCGCAGTCATGGAATCGGGGATCGGGACGACCTTGATGTCGTCCACCAGCGCATACTCGGCGAAACCGCCATGGCCGATGTTTCCCAAGACCCGTTCCCCCAGCCGGAATCGGGAACCGGCTCCCGCATACACGATGGTCCCCGCGACCTCCACCCCCGGAGTGAACGGAAACGGCGGCTTCACCTGGTAGCGTCCCTGGATCATCAGGGTATCGAGGAAGTTGAGCGCCGCCGATTCGACCCGCACCAGCACCTGGCCGCGCCCAGGCTCAGGGATGGGGATGTCGGCGAACTCCATCTCCTCCGGCCTGCACCACCGTCGTACCACCCATGCCTTCATCGTCGAGTCATTCACCGTCTGCCTCCAGGGTTCAGGTCCGTTCCTCGTGCTTCTTCAGCTCCAGCTTGGCGATCGTCTCAGTGTGCACCTCGTCCGGGCCGTCGGCAAGGCGGAGCGTGCGGATCTGTGCCCAGGCATGGGCCAGGGGAGTCCTCTCCGAAACGCCGGCGCCGCCAAAGGCCTGGATGGCGCGGTCGATGACCCGCAGCGCCATGTTCGGAGCGACCACCTTGATCATGGCGATCTCGGCCCGGGCCACCTTGTTACCCACGGTGTCCATCATGTGGGCCGCCTTCAGGACCAAGAGCCGCGCCTGCTCGATCTCCATCCGCGACCTGGCGATGTTGGCGCGGATCGTCCCCTGCTCGGCCAGCCTCTTGCCGAACGCCATCCGCGATTGAACCCGCTTGCACATGAGCTCCAGGGCCCGCTCGGCCTTGCCGATGGCCCGCATGCAGTGATGGATCCGGCCCGGCCCGAGCCGTCCCTGGGCGATCTCGAACCCGCGCCCCTCGCCGAGGAGGATGTTGGACGCCGGCACCCGCACGCTGTTGTAGATGATCTCCGAATGGCCATGGGGGGCATGGTCGTAGCCAAAGACCGTCAGCGGGGGCTTGATCTCAACCCCCGGCGTGTCGAGCGGCACCAGGATCATGGACTGCTGCTTGTGCTTCGCCGCCGTGGGGTCGGTCTTCCCCATGACGATCGCGATCCTGCACCGGGGGTCCGCAGCGCCGGAACTCCACCATTTGTGCCCGTTGATCACGTATTCGTCGCCGTCGCGCACGATGCTCGCCTCGATGTTGGTGGCGTCGGAGGATGCCACCGCCGGCTCGGTCATGGAAAAGCAGGAGCGGATCTCCCCCTCCAGAAGGGGCTTTAGCCACCGGTCCTGCTGCTCCCTCGTGCCGTAGCGGACCAGCGTCTCCATGTTCCCCGTGTCCGGCGCCGAGCAGTTGAAGACCTCGGGCGCCATGGTGGAGCGCCCCATGATCTCGCACAGCGGCGCGTACTCAAGGTTGGTGAGCCCGGCTCCGTACTCGCTCTCCGGAAGGAAGAGGTTCCAGAGCCCCGCGGCCCTGGCCTTCGGCTTCAGCTCCTCGATGATCGGTACCGGCTGCCAGCGGTTGGGACCCTGGACATGCTCCTCGTAGACCTCCTCGTTGGGATAGATGTACTCGTCCATGAATGCCAGAAGCCGCTTCTGCAGGTCCTTCACCTTGTCGGAATATTCGAAGTTCATGTCTCGTTCCTTCCTTTCCTTGACCGTAGTGTGGATCATTTGAACCGGGAAAAATCCGGCTTTCTCCGTTCCGCGAACGCCTGGAATGCCTCGGCGGCCTCCGGTGATCTCAGCCGCTCGCCGAAATGGGCGATCTCCTCCTCCATGACGGTCATGACGGCCACCTCCCGGGCGCGCTTCATGAGCGCCTTAGTGAGACGCACCGAGGCTGGAGGCTGGGCCGCCAGTTGCCGGGCCTTGCCAAAGGCCGTCTCCAGCAGTTCCGCATCGGCGCACACCCCGTTGACGATGCCTAACTCACGGGCGCTCTCCGCCCCGAAGGGTTCCCCCAGGAGGAGCAGCTCCGCGGCCCGCTGGTGCCCCATCAGAAGCGGCAGGAGCACGCTGGAGCCGAGTTCCGGGCAGAGCCCCAGGTTGACGAAGGGGAGCTGGAAACGGGCGCCGGTTCCGGCATAGACCAGGTCGCAGTGGAGGAGCATGGTGGTGCCGATGCCGACCGCCACGCCGCTCACCGCCGCCACAACCGGTTTCTTCGCCCGGCTGATCGCGGGCATGAACGGATTGCGCTCGCGTTCCCGGTCACTTGTAGAGGCATCCCTGAAGTCGGCCAGGTCATTGCCACTGGTAAAACAGTCGCCGGTGCCGGTGATCAGGATGACGCGCACCGCATCGTCGGCGTCGGCCTGTGCGATGGCGTCGGCCATGATCCGGTACATGGCGCGGGTAAGGGCGTTCTTCTTCTCCGGGCGGTTCATCCGGATGCAGAGGACCCCTTCCCGGGATTCGACCAGGATATGCTGTGTGCCGTCGGCTTCGCTCATGCCATTTTCCTCCATCAGCCTGTGGTTAAACGACGGTCCTTCCCCCATCGACCGCCACAATCTGCCCGGTGATGAACGCCGAGGCATCCGACGCCAGGAGCACCGCCAGCCCCTTCAGGTCCTCTGCCCCGCCGACCCGGCCGAGAGGGTTTCGTTTGACGATGTAGTCGAGGGATTTGTCCAGGGTCCCCCGGGTCATCTTGGACGGGAAAAAGCCGGGGGCTATGGTATTGACGGTAATCTGGTACTGGGCCCACTCCGCGGCCAGCGCCCTGGTCATGTTGACCATCCCACCCTTGGTGGTGTTGTAGGCGAGCGTAAACATCCCCATCAGCGGATCGTTTCCCTTGAGCCCCGCGATCGAGGCGACGTTGATGATGCGCCCCTGGCGGCGGGGGATCATGGAGAGCTTGCCCACGGCCTGGGTGACCAGGAACGCGCCGGTCAAGTTCAGGTTGAGGAGCTTCTGCCAGGCCTCCAAGGGGAGGTCCACCGTGGGGGAGCCCCAGGTGGCGCCGGCGTTGTTCACCAGGATGTCGATCTGACCCCAGGTTGCCACTGCCTTCTCGACCATCAGCGTGATGGCCGACGGATCGGAGAGGTCGCAGGCCAGCGGGAGGACCTCCGCCCCCTGGCCGCGGAGATGCCCTGCCGCCTCCTCCAGTTCGGCCGCCTTGCGGGCGGTGATGACCAACCGCGCCCCCATCTCGCCCAGGGCCTCGGCAATCTGCAGGCCGAGCCCCCGGGAGCCTCCCGTTATCAGGGCGACCCTCCCGTTCAGATTGAACAACTCACGAACTCCCATAAAGTAACCTCCCCTGTGCGGATATGACTGTATCCCGTTGTCAGTACCAAGTGTCATCCATGGCGTGGCAGGTGGTGTCGAGCCCTCCCAGAATGCGGCCCTGGTAGCGGATCTTGGGGAGTTCCCAGCGGAAATAGTACCGGCAGGCCTGGAGCTTCCCCCGGTAGAATTCCTGGTTGCTCCCCGTTGCGGTCGCGCCCTTCCGGGTGGCCGCCACGGCCTGGCGCAGCCACATCCAGGCGATGACCACGTGTCCCACCATCGCCAGATAGAGCGAGGCATTGGCGAGGAAAAGATCAGTCCCCGCCTCCTCCCGCTTTGCCAGCAGGAGCGCCGTCGTCTCTTCCACCGTCTGCAGGGCCTCGCGCAACTCCTGCGCCAGCCCCCGGAGCGCCTCTTCCCCGTCGGCCTCCGCGACCGTCTTTGCGATCTCCCGGGTGAGCAGTCTGAAGGCCGCGCCGCCCTGCATGGAGATCTTTCGTCCCAGGAGATCGATCGCCTGGATGCCGTTGGTCCCTTCGTGAATCGGATTGAGGCGGTTGTTGCGGAAATACTGCTCCACCGGATAGTCGCGGGTGTAGCCGTACCCCCCCAGGACCTGGATGGCCTGGCTGTTCGCCTCTATGCAGAGCTCCGACGACCATGCCTTGATGATCGGCGTGAGGATATCGAGGAGAAGGCCCGCCTCCCGTCGCACCCCGTCGTCCGGCGAGCTCTTCTGCTGGTCGAGGAGCCACGCCGCGTAGAAGCCAAGCGCAAAGCACCCCTCCACGTAAGACTTCTGCATGAGGAGCATCCGCCTCACGTCGGCGTGCTCGATCAGCATGACTTGTTTGGAGGTGGGGTCGCTGTTCCCCGCCCGCCGCCCCTGGGGGCGGTTGCGGGCGTAGTCGAGGGAGTAGAGGTAGCCGGCATAGCCGAGCATCGTCGCCCCCATCCCCACGTTGATGCGCGCCTCGTTCATCATGTGGAACATGCAGGCGAGCCCCTTGTTGGGCTCACCGATCAGGTAGCCGTGGCACCGGTCGTTCTCGCCGAAATTGAGCATCGTCGAGGTGGTCCCCCGCCACCCCATCTTGTGGATCAGCCCGGCCAGGGCCACGTCATTCTCCTCCCCGGGGCTGCCGTCGGGGTTTACGCGGTAGCGGGGGACGATGAAGAGGGAGAGCCCTTTCACCCCCGCCGGGGCTCCCTTGATGCGCGCCAGCACGAGATGGACGATGTTTTCCGAAAGCTCGTGCTCGCCGGCGGAGATGAAGATCTTGTTTCCCTTGATCAGGTAGTGCCCCTCTTTCGTCGGTACGGCCGTGGTGGCGATATCGGCCAGCGACGAGCCCGCCTGGGGCTCGGTCAGGATCATGGTGCCGAAACAGCGCCCGTCGAGCATGGGGGGGAGGAAGCGCCTCTTCTGCTCCGGCGTGCCGAAGGCCTCGATGACGTTGGCTGCCGCCTTGGTCAGGCCGACGTAGCTGGTGGTCGGAATATTGGCCGCGGAAAACCAGACCTGGCAGGCAAGGCTGATCATCCGGGGGAGCTGGATCCCCCCAAGCTCCGTGCTGTGATGGGCGGCGAGAAATCCCGCCTCGGCATAGGCGGCGACCGCCTCCCTGATCTCGGGGATCATCGCGACCTTGCCGTCCACCATCACCGGCTCCCGGGCGTCGCTGGCGGCCAGGTGGGGATAGAACTTCTCCCGGGCGATCTGCTCGGCGACGTCGATGATCGCCTCGAAGGTCTCCCACGAATGCTCTTCATAACAGGCATGTTTCGTCAACTGCTCGGCATCGAACAGCTCGTAGAGGACGAAGCTCAGATTGCGGCGACTCATGAATTCAACGGCCATTTGTCCCGACTCCTTTCAGGCCACCTCGAACAGCCCCGCGGCACCCATCCCCCCGCCGACGCACATGGTCACGACCACGTACCTGACTCGCCGTCGTTTACCTTCGATCAGGGCGTGCCCGACCATCCGGGCTCCGCTCATGCCGTAGGGGTGGCCGATGGAGATGGCGCCGCCGTTCACGTTCAGCCGCTCCATGGGGATCCCCAGGCGGTCGCGGCAGTAGATGACCTGCACCGCGAAGGCCTCGTTCAGCTCCCAGAGGCCGATGTCGTCCATGGTGAGGCCGTTTCGCTGCAAAAGCCGGGGTACCGCAAAGACCGGCCCGATCCCCATCTCGTCGGGCTCGCAGCCGGCAACCACCAGACCGCGGAAGATCCCGAGCGGCTCGATGCCGCGCTGCTCCGCGAGCCTTCCATCCATGACCACGCAGGCGGAGGCGCCGTCTGAGAGCTGGCAGGCGTTGCCGGCGGTGATGAAGCTGTCGGGACCCTGGACAGGCTGGAGCTTGGCAAGACTTTCCAGGGTGGTATCGGGCCGGTTCCCCTCGTCTCTCGTCAGGGTCACCTCCTCCAGCCAGTTCTTGCCGCTCTCCTTGTCCGTCATCTGCTTCCGGGTGGTCAGGGGGATGATCTCGTCGTCGAACTTCCCCTCCCTCTGGGCCGCGGCGGTGCGTTGCTGGCTGATCAGGGCGTACTCGTCCTGGGCCTCACGGCTGATTTTGTAGCGCCTTGCCACCACCTCTGCCGTGTCGATCATCGGCATGTACACCTGGGGCTTGTGCTCCATCAGCCACTCTTCGGTCCTGCGGTACCTGTTGGTGTGCTCGTTGGCCACCAGGCTGATCGATTCGAGCCCTCCGGCCACCATGATCGGCACCCTGTCCACCATGACCCGCTGCGCCGCCATGGCGATTGACTGGAGCCCGGAGCTGCAGAAGCGGTTCACCGTGACGCCGCCTGTGGTCACCGGCAGGCCGGCGCGAAGTGCTACCTGCCGGGCGATGTTGGAGCCGGTGGCCCCTTCCGGCAGGCCGCAGCCGATGATGACATCCTCCACCTCGGCAGGATCTATCCCCGCCCGGGCCACCGCATGCCGGACGACGTGACCGCCAAGGGTGGCGCCGTGGGTGGCGTTGAAGGCCCCCCTGTATGCCCGTCCGATGGGGGTCCGGGCCGTCGATACGATTACTGCATCACTCATTGCCTTGTCTCCTTGTGCGCTCTCCGCGCGTTACAGATCGCCCAAGCCCTTCCCCTGCTCCACCAGACGCTTCAGAAGGGGTGCCGGTCGCCAGTAGTCGCCATGGATCTCGGCGTACCTGCACATCGCCTCATAGACATTTGCCAGGCCCACCGTCTCGGCGTGGAACATCGGCCCGCCGCGGTGGGCCGGGAAGCCATAGCCGTTGATGTAGATGAGATCGATATCGCTGGCGCGAAGCGCCATCCCCTCTTCGAGGATTTTGGCCCCCTCGTTGACCAGCTGGTAGATGCAGCGCTCGATGATCTCCTGGTCGCTGATCTCCCGGCGCTTGATCCCCATCTTCTCGGAGGTCCTGACGATGATCTCCTCCACCACCGGATCGGGAATGGGGGTCCGGCTCCCCTCCTCGTAGCGGTAGAAGCCGGCGCCGGTCTTCTGGCCGAACCGCCCCAGTTCGCAGATCTGGTCCGCAACCGTGGAGTAGCGCTCGTCCTTGGGCCTGGTCGTCGCGCGGCGCTTGCGGATCGCCCAGCCGATGTCAAGCCCCGCCAGGTCCCCCATGGCGAACGGCCCCATGGCCATGCCGAAGTCGTACAGCACCCGGTCCACCTGCTGCGGCAGGGCCCCCTCCTCCAGGAGGAAATGGGCCTCCCGGGTGTACTTGGCCACCATCCGGTTGCCGACGAAGCCGTCGCAGACGCCGACCAGGACCCCGAGCTTGTTCAGCGACTTTGCCAGCTTCATGGAGGTGGCGACGGTCTCCTTGGAGCTCTTCGCCCCGCGCACCACCTCGAGAAGGCGCATGACGTTGGCGGGGCTGAAGAAGTGGAGCCCGATGACGCTTTCCGGCCGCCTCGTCACCGCGGCGATCTCGTTGACGTCGAGGGTCGAGGTGTTGGTGGCGAGAATCGCCGAGGGTGGGCAGACGCGGTCCAGGATTTGGAAGATCTCCTTCTTCACCCCCATCTCCTCGAAGGCCGCCTCCACCACCACATCCACGTCGCTTAAGGCATCGAAGCTGACGGAGCCGCTGATAAGCCCCATCCGGCGGTCCATCTCGGCCTGGGTCAATCCCCCCTTCTGCACGGTGTTCGCGTAGTTTTTCCGGATGGTCCCGAGCCCCCTGTCGAGGAGCTCCTGGGACCTCTCGATAAGTCGCACCGGAATGCCGGCGTTGGCGAAATTCATGGCGATCCCGCCCCCCATGGTGCCGGCACCCACCACCCCGGCGGTCCGGATCGGCTTTGTCGGCGTCTCCTTCGGCACATCGGGGATCTTCCCCGCCTCACGCTCGGCGAAGAAGACATGCCGCAGGGCCTTCGACTGCCGCGACTCCACGCACTGCATGAAGAGCTCCCGCTCCTTGAGACGCCCCTCGGCAAAGGGGAGATTGACGGCCGCCTCGACGCAGTCGACGATCAGGAAAGGCGCCAGGTGCCCCCTGGCCTTTTTCTCAAGGCTCTTCCGCACCCCGTTGAAATAGTCGGGGCCACTGGCGCCCTTGAGCGTTGCGGTCATCCGGCTGATAACCCGCAGGGGGCGGTTTTCGCCGACGACCCGCTCGGCGAATTCCAGGGCTGAAGAAAGGAGATCACCGCCGAGTATCTCGTCGATCACCCCGAGCTCCAGCGCCTTGGCCGCGCTCATGTGCTCGCCGCTCAGGATCAGGTCGAGGGCCGGCTCCACGCCGATCAGCCGGGGGAGACGCTGGGTGCCGCCACCGCCCGGCAGGAGTCCCAGCTTCACCTCCGGGAGACCGAGCTTGGCCTGCGGCACGGCGCAGCGGAAATGGCAGGCAAGGGCCACCTCCAGCCCTCCCCCCAGGGCCGTGCCGTGGATGGCGGCGATCACCGGCTTGGGGTACCCTTCGAGGACCGGAAGAAGCTCCTGCAGGGTCGGGACTCCCGGTGGTTTGGGTTTGCCGAACTCCCGGATGTCGGCCCCGGCGATGAAGGTTGTGCCGCCCCCCCGGAGGATGAACGCCTTGACCGACGGATCGGCGGCCCCCTTCTCGATGCTCTCGATTATCCCCTGGGGCACGCCGGTGCTCAGCGCATTGACCGGCGGGTTGTTGACGGTTATGACGCCGACGGTGCCCTGCTTTGCGTAATCGACCAGGCTTGACATGGAACCTCCTCTTTTCGTGGTATCTTTTTTACACCTCGAGCCATTCCTTGCGGACGGTGCTGTTGCTCCGAAGGTCCTCGGGGGTCCCCTCGAAGACTATCTGCCCGTGTCCCATCACGTAGAGGCGCTGGGAGATGGCAAGGGCGATGGTCAGTTTCTGCTCGACCAGGAGGATGGACACCCCGCGGTTCTTGATCTCCTCCAGCAGCTCCCCGACCTGGGCGACGATCTTGGGCGCCAGCCCCTCGGTGGGCTCGTCGATCATGATCAGGTCCGGGTCCCCCATCAGGGTGCGGCAGAGGGTCAGCATCTGCTGCTCCCCGCCGGAGAGGACCCCGGCAGCCGTGTCGGCCCGCTCACGCAGGGAGGGAAAAAGGGTGAACATGTCGTCGATGTTCCACCGCCCCTTCTGCCGCCTTGATTTCATCCCCAGGACCAGGTTCTGCCTGACGGTCAGGGTGGGGAAGACCGACCTGTCCTCGGGGACGTATCCGAGGCCGCGACGGGCGATCTTGTGGGATTCGAGGCCGGCCAGCTCTTCCCCCTTGAAAAGTACGGACCCCTTCATCGCTACCAGCCCCATGATCGCCTTGACCGTCGTGGAGCGGCCGACGCCGTTACGCCCCAGGAGGCTCACGATCTCACCGGGCCTCACCCGCATGTTCACCCCATGGAGAACGTGGCTCTTGCCGTAGTAGGCATGCACGTCATCAAGCTGTAGCATCCAGCGCCTCCTCTCCGAGATAGGCTTCCTGCACCTCCTTGTTCCCCCTGATCTCTTCCGGTGTCCCCGTGGCGAGGATCTTTCCGTACACCAGGACGGAGATGCGGTCCGCCATGCCGAAGACCACCCCCATGTCGTGCTCCACCATGAGGAGGGTCTTCCCCTTGGTGACCCTCATGATCAGTTCCACGGCCTCATCCGTCTCGCTGCGGTTCATGCCGGCGGTCGGCTCGTCCAGGAGGATCACCTCGGCCCCCCCGGCGATGGTGATGCCGAGTTCCAGGGCCCGCTGCTCGGCGTACGTCAGGGCGCCGGCAACGACGTCCCGCTTTCTGCTCAGGCCGATCTGCTCGATGATTGATTCGGCGAGCTCCCTGACATCCCTCAGCCGCTCGAGGGGGTGCCAGAACGAATACCTGTACCCCCGGGACCAGAGGACCGCACAGCAGATGTTGTCGTACACGCTCAGCCGGTGAAAGATGTTGGTGACCTGGAAGCTTCGGCTCAGGCTCCTGCGGTTGATCTTGAAGGGGGGGAGCCCCGTGATCTCTTCACCGTTGAGGGAGATCCTCCCTCCGGAGACCGGAAAGCGGCCGCTGATCAGGTTGAAGAGGGTCGATTTCCCCGCTCCGTTGGGGCCGATGATGGCATGGCGCTCACCCCGGGGTATGGAGAGGCTGACCCCCTTGATGATCAGGCTCTTGCCGAAGCTTTTGCTCACGTCGACGAGTTCGAGGGCCGGTGGGTTCTTCATGGGGATTTCCTCCTCTGCAGCTCGGCCGTGATCCCTTCCCAGCTCAGGGCCGCAGCGGCGCAGGAACGACGGAAGAAGTAGAGCCCGATGGCGATGAGGGCCGCGGCACCTATCCATGGGGCGGGAGTGGCCACGTCGAGGGGGATGCGGAAGAGGCTCATCTGCGTCCCGGCCTGCGCCTCCGTCGTCAGGTGGTATGTGCTCTCCACGAGGCAGATGGTACCCAGGAGCAAGGCGCACGCCGGGACGAAGACCTTCGCGTAGGCCGGAACCAGTCGGCGCATGAGCCCCGCGCTCCACACCTGGCGATGCTGCATGACGATCCCTGCCAGCCCCTGGGGCGCAAAGAGGACGGTGCTGATGAAGACCACTCCCATGTACAGGGGCCAGGCCTTGGTATAGGCCCCGAGGACCACCTGGAGAAAGGTCACCAGGATCGCCCCGAGGACCGGGCCGAAGAAGTATCCCGCCCCGCCGATGAAGGTCATGAGGAGAGGGGTCACGGAAGTGTGGGCGGTCAGATACTCCTGGGTGACGATCTCGTAGTTTATTGCCGTGAGACCGCCGGCAACGCCGGCGAAGAAGGCCGAGAGGACCAGGGTGATGAAGCGGACCCGCTGCGGGTTGTAGCCCACGAACTGGGCCCGCTCCGGGTTGTCGCGCACTGCGTTGGCCATGCGCCCCAGGGGGGTCTGCGTCAGGGCGTACATAAGGATCGCGCTTACGACCAGCCAGAGGGCGATCAGGTAATAGACCTGCACCGGCGGACCGTAGGTGATGCCGAAGAGCCCCTTCCCCGTCACCCGGTTCGCACTGATCCCGGCCTCCCCTCCGAAACCGGGAAGGACCGTCGAGCCGGCAGCCATGAGCTCGCCTATGCCGAGAGAGATCATGGCGAATACGGTCCCGGCGCGCTTCGTCGACGCGTAGCCGAAGACGATGCCGAAGAAGAGTCCGGTCACCCCGCCGATGAGGGGAAGGAGAGTGACCGGAAAATCGAGTTTGCCGGCGCCGATTGCATTGAGTGCATGGATGGAGGCATAACCCCCCAGACCGTAGTAGACGGCATGGCCGAACGACAGGAGCCCGCTCTGCCCGAGGAGCATGTTGTACGAAAGGGCGAAGATCACCGCGATCCCCATCTGGCACATCATGGACAAGGCATACCCGCTCCTGAAGACCAGCGGCAGCAGGAGCGGCACCGCAATCGCGGCGACCCACACCAGCCAGCGGCGGGACCTGACCTTGCTTTCCCCGAGGGTCAATGACATTGCGTCGGTGTTGTTCATCATTCGCGTTTCCCCATGAGGCCCTGGGGCCTGAAAATGAGCATGAGCACCATGACGAGATAGGGAATCATCGGTGCCATCTGCGAGATCCTGATCGAGAACAAGGAGCGGAGCGCTTCATCATGAAGGAGTGCAACCTCGGAACCGGCGAACAGGTCGCTGAGGGAGTAATCGAGGGCGACCGAGAAGGTCTGGATGATCCCGAGGACGAGGGAGGCGATGAAGGCCCCTTCCAGAGAACCGAGCCCCCCCACCACCGCGATCACGAAGACGATGGAGCCAACCGCCGCAGCCATGCTCGGCTCCGTCACGAAGGCGTTGCCGCCGATCACGCCGGCCAGCCCCGCCAGGGCCGTCCCCACGCCGAAGACCAGCATGAAGACCCTGGGGACGTTGTGCCCCAGCGCCCCCACCATCTCCGGATGGGTCAGCGCCGCCTGGATGATGAGCCCGATGCGGCTCCGCGTCAGCACGACATAGAGAAGGACCATCATGCCGACGGAGACCAGCAGCATGAAGCCGCGATAGGCGGGAAAGGAGGTCGAGAAGAGGGAGAACAGGGTGAAATCGAGCTCCCTGGGGATGGCGTATTTGACCGCCATCCGCCCCCAGATCAGGGGGACGATCTCTTCGACAAGGAGGGCAACCCCGACGGTAAAGAGGAGTTCGGCGACATGACCCGATTTGTGAACGGTGCGAAGCCCGTAGCGTTCCAGCAGTGCCCCGGCGAGCCCCAGAACCAGCGGCGCGATCACAAGGGCCGGCCAGAACCCGATGGCCGAGCTGATCTGGTAGGCGAAGTACGCCCCCAGCATATAGAAGCTGGCATGGGCGAAGTTGAGTACCCCCATCATGCTGAATATCAGCGTCAGGCCGCTGGAAAGCATGAACAGCAGCAGACCGTACGAAAGGCCGTTCAGCAGAGAAGTCAGAAAGAATTCCATACTACCTCCCATCCACTACCCCTGCCCCGGCCTGGCGGCTGCGTCTAGGCCAGGACAGAGGTTACCCATTCCGTGCGGCACAGCTGTCAGAGAAAGCTACGGGCGCGCCATCCTGCAGGTGGTCGGCAGGACGGAATCCTTCAGGGCGATGAGAGCCTCGGTTCTGAAGCCGAAACCCGACCTGTTGACGTCATGCTTGTACTTGAGCTTCGGCCCGGCCTTGGTCATGACCGAGATGTACAGGGGCGCCATCAGCTGATGGTCCTCGGGCCGCATCCACACCTCGCCGGTGGCGCTCTGGTATCTCATCCCCTCCAGGGCCTTGGCCACCTTCAGGGGATCGGCCGATTTCGCCTGATTGATGGCCTTGGCCAGCATCTCTATGGCAGTCTTCATCCTCAGGTAGTAGAAGCTCATGCCGGTTTCCTTCTCGAACTTCCTGACGAAGGGCTCGATGGAGCTGTTCGGGATGTTGGTGTGGTATTCGGAGACCTGATAGACATGATCGACCCCGGCCTCTCCGATGGCGGCGGGTGTTCCCCCGGCCTCGGCGTAGAAGGTGAACCAGTTCACCTTGAGCCCCCCCTCCTTCCCCGCCTTCACGAGGAGGCCCAGATCATTGTTCCCCCAGTTGCCGGTGATCACCGTGTCGGCGCCCGAAGCCTTGATCTTGGCGACGTACGGGGAAAAATCCTTCACCTTGCCGGTCGGATGGAGGTCGTCACCGACGATCTTCACGTTCGGCAGCTTCTGGGCCAGAAGCCTCCTGGCGGCATCCCTTACCGCCCGGCCGTGGGCGTAGTCCTGACCGATGAGATAGACCTTCTTCACCGACTTCTGCCTGGCCAGGTAGCTGACGATCGCGGCCACCTTCATGTCGCTGTTGGAGTCGAAGCGGAAATGCCAGAAGTTGCACTTGTCGTTGGTCAGCTCCGGGTCTACGGCCGAGAAATTCAGATAGAGCACCGCCTTCTCAGGGGTGCGCTGGTAGATCTTGGTGATCGCCTCGCTGAGGGCCGCGGCATTGTTGGAGCCATGCCCCTGGGTGATGAAGTGGATCCCCTCGTCGGTCGCCTTTTTCAGCATCAGCAGGCTTTCCTGGGGACTCTGCTTGTTGTCGAGCGTCACCACTTCCAGCTTCTTACCCCCCAGCACTCCCCCCTTGGCGTTGATCTCGTTGACGACGGCCCGCAACATCTTGTCGGCCCGTTCACCCGCATCGGCAAAGGCTCCGGACATGGGGTCGATGTGGGCGATCTTGATGGTGTCGGCCGCGACAGCGGGCCAAGCCATCAAAAAAACCGCAAAGATTACAAGGATGCCTGCTCGTGCAATTTTCTCACTCATACCTGGTTCCTCCTTTTAGTGACGCGGGCTGACTCTGCCCTGATCGATTTCTCGTTCCGATATTTTTGTGTTTGCCTCAAAAGATAAAACAATGTTTGCACTAACCCCGAGATTTGTCAATCACCAAAAACGATTTTTTTAAAATTTTATTTTGCTATGCGGTACACACCATCAGATCCGACTCGCCGGTCCCCTGGCTCGCCCTCCCCTCTCCCACACCTGCAATGACATGTCCTGCCTGATCCAAGGCAGGACAGGACAGCAGAACGCCATGCCGGGGATGGCGACGAAGGGTTTGGCCACAGGGATCCCGAATATTCAAAATACTGTTTCAACATAAGGAATATCAAGCACCGTCCCGCTCCGAGCGACAGCCGTTCAAGGCAGCCCATAGCCTGACAAGTTCTGTATTTCGGCCCCACAAGAACAGATACCTCCATCATCTCTCCATCGCTTTATTGATAAAATAATTTTTTATTCTGCGAAAAACCTTTACACACCCTTCCCCCTGCTTTATGATTTATTATAAAGCGAAATTTCATTTTGCATAGCAAACCTGAATAGAAGGAGAGTCATGCCGAAGCGACCATCAAATACGGGTTTCGATATATAAATAACGTTGTTTTGCTTTATTGGGCTCGTCAGACGACGAAATTGCGGAGGTGAAAAACATGAACAAGGTGTTCAAGGATGCAGGCGAGGCCCTGCGCGACGTGATTCGGGACGGGATGACCATCGCGGCCGGCGGTTTCGGGTGGGTCGGCCTTCCGGAAAACCTGATCGCCGCCATTCGCGACTCCGGTGTCCGCGGCCTGACGGTGGTGAGCAGCAATGCCGGCAGCGCCGACTTCGGCCTCGGCATCATCATGCAGACAAGGCAGATCAGAAAGATGATCGCCTCCCACATCGGCGGAAACACCATCTTCGAACAGCAGTACCTGAGCGGCGAGATGGAGGTCGAATTCGTCCCCCAGGGGACCCTGGCCGAACGGCTGCGGGCCGGCGGCGCCGGGATCCCGGCGTTTTACACGCGCACCGCCCATGGAACCCTCCTCGGCAAGGGGAAGGAGGTGAAGATGTTCGGCGGCACGGAGTATGTGCTCGAGGAAGGAATCAGGCCCGATCTCGCCATCGTGAGGGCCTGGAAGGCCGACAGGGCCGGCAACCTCGTCTACCGCAAGACCGCCCGCAACTTCAACCCGGTCTGCGCCATGTCGGCACGGTTTACGGTGGCCGAGGTGGAAGAGATCTTGGAGGTCGGCGAACTCGACCCCGAGACGATTCATACCCCCGGCATCTACGTCGACAGGATCGTCCAGGGGACGAACTACGAGAAGCCGATCAAGTGGCGGACGGTGCGGGGACAGGAGCACGAGGTCGTCAAGGGTTTTTCGCCGCGGCGGGAATGGATGGCGAAGGTGGCGGTAAAACACCTGGGGGACGCCCGCTACGTCAATCTCGGTCTCGGCATCCCGACCCTAGTTGCCGATTACGTCCCCGACGGCATGGGGATCTTTCTCCACGGCGAGAACGGGGTACTGGGGATCGGGCCGTTTCCCGAGGAGGAGGAACTGGACCCGGAACTGATCAATGCCGGTGCCCAGACCGTCACCGTGCGGCCGGGGGCGAGCTTCTTCGATTCGGTGCAGTCCTTCAACATGGCGCGGGGAGGCCATCTGGACGTATCGGTCCTGGGCGCCATGGAGGTCTCGCGCTACGGCGACCTGGCGAACTGGCTGGTACCCGAGAAGATGGTCAAGGGGCCCGGGGGGGCCATGGACCTGGTGAGCGGGGTGAAGAAGGTCATCGTCATGATGGAGCACTGTGCAAAGGACGGCACCCCGAAGATCCTGGAAGAGTGCAGCCTCCCCGTCACCGGCAGGAGGGTAGTCGATCTGGTCGTGACCAACCTCGGGGTCTTTGCCGTCGACAGGACGGGGCTCACCCTGATCGAACTGGCGCCCGAGGTCACAATCGACGAGGTGCGGCAGCAAACGGGATGTCCCTTCAGGATTGCCGGAAACCTCTGAGGAAAAATCGTGAAGAGTGAGGCGTAAGAACCAATAGGGGGAAACTGTGATGAAAAGAGTGAGAACAGTATTTCTGACCGCGGTTGCGTCGCTTTCGCTGGCCTTTTCGGCCACTGCGGCCGACACCATCAGGATCGCCCAGATCGACCCCATGTCCGGCCCCTTTGCCGACGTGGGGGAACGGGCCAACAAGCAGCTGCGGGGGGTGATCGAGGAGATCAACGCCAAGGGAGGGGTGCTGGGGAGGAAATTCGAGCTGGTCACCTTCGACAACAAGAATACCCCCCAGGAAAGCCTGCTGATGCTGAACCGGGCCATGGACCAGGGGATCCACTTCATCGCCCAGGGCAATGGCTCCAACAATGCCGGCGCCCTCATCGATGCCATTGCCAAGGTTTACCAGCGCACCCCGGAGAAGGCCGTCCTCTACCTCAACTATGCGGCGGTCGATCCCGATCTGACCCAGGAAAAATGCAACTTCTGGCATTTTCGCTTCGACGCCAACACCGAAATGAAGGTAGCGGCGATCGCCGGTTACCTGGCCACCCAGAAGTCGCTCAAGAGGGTCTATCTCATCGGCCAGGACTACGCCCACGGCCGGGCGGTCAGCGCCGCCGCCAGGAAGATGCTGGCCGAGAAACGGCCGGACATCAGGATCGTCGGCGACGACCTGCACCCGGTGGGCAAGGTGAAGGACTTCGCCCCGTACATCGCCAAGATCAAGGCATCGGGAGCGCAGGCGGTGATCACCGGCAACTGGGGCAACGATCTCACCCTCCTCGTGAAGGCCGCCAAGGAAGCCGGACTCTCGGTGGACTGGTACACCTTCTACGCAGGAGGCGGGAATACGGCGGGGGCCATCGGCGAGGCGGGGATCGGCCACGTCTACCAGGTGTCCGAATACCACACCAATATTCCCAACAGCCCCATCGAGCCGTTCATCAGGAAGTTCGAGAAGGAATATAACACCAGCTTTTACTACCTGCGGATCAAGACCGCGCTGGAGATGCTGGCCAGGGCCATGGAACAGGCGAGATCGACCGATCCGCTCAAGGTGGCCAAGGCCCTCGAGGGGATGAGGTTCCGGAGCGCCGCCGGCGAGGTCTGGATGCGGCCTGAGGACCACCAGATGATGATGCCGCAGTTAATTTCGGTAATGACCAAGGCCGGGCCGAAGCTCCAGTACAAACACGACATCCAGGGGTCCGGCTACGGTGTCAGAAGCGTGGCCTTGATCGGCATGAAGGAGACCATTCTGCCGAACGCCTGCAGCATGGCGCGCCCCTAGTACCACGTAACATTATATAGTTCGTATTGGCTGCACCAAGTGATATACTGGCGGCAACTCAATCAAGGAGGCCGCCATGTCACCAAGATATCGAGTAACTCTCACTCGTGAGGAGCGCAAGGAGCTTGAGACGCTAACGAGGCGCGGTAAAACGCAGGCCAGACGGTTTACCCATGCACGGGCTTTATTGCTCTGTGATGCAGGGGAGGATGGCCCTGCCTGGAAAGTAGAAGATGTGGCAGAAGCGCTCGGCATCACCAGTCGCACCGTAGAAAAATTAAAAAAGCGATTCGTTGAAGAAGGGCTTGGTGCAAAATCCGGAGTAGACTGGACACCCATTCCGATCTGAACTGGACACCGATTCCGGAAAAGAATGGACAGTCATTCCGGTTCTGAGTGGACAGCGATTCCGGTTTTTACTGGACACTTTTTCG
>JAJZUC010000019.1 GCA_021847245.1 Deltaproteobacteria bacterium
GGAGGAAAACGGCAATACCATGCTAAGACTGCGCTGCGCCATCTACAACGAAACCTTCGATACTGTGTTGAACAGCTATATCGCTAAAAAACGTCTCAAGGGTGTTTAAAAACAGGGAATGCTCCCAATGCGACGATACAGATGCAATAGGTGTGGAGTTTGCCGATAGGTTTAACAATGGGCAGCTACAGGAAATACCACCATTTTTCCCGGGAGACCATAATAAGTTGTTTTGTAGGAGAGAGCGAAAGAGATGAGCGATATGCCACGCGGCTCGCCGCACTTGCCCACCGATACCATATTAAGGTGTGGCGGGTCGCGCCTTAGTTTTCATAAACCATGTGTCTCGTCGGGTCGTTTCTCAAAGTCTCATGTGTCCGATTCCGCCACGATGATCAAGCCGACCGCCCTCCCTAGATGCTGATATGTGAGTCACCACCTGTATTGGCAGCAGGCGGGGTATAGTGGGAAATATCGGGGGATGGTGGGAAACGCTTGATGCAATCGGGGTTTATGCGGAGTTAAATGATGTGGGAAATTTTGCGCCCGGTTTGGCAGTAATTATTACGGCGGGGCCGACCAACGCGAATTTTGCAGTAGATTTGGCAGTAGATAAAGTGTTGCGAGGTTCGGCTAAGGAGTGCTACCGTTACGGAACGAATAAGATCCAGCGGGAGGAGCCTAATGTCGCGGTCTTCGATCCATAGATTGCCGCTCGATGTTGTGATTGAGGTGAAAAGGCGGCTGCGGTCAAGCCAGTTTGAGCAGATTGAGATTGTAAGGCAAGGGGCCGACATTGCTGCGCTCTTTGAAGAGCTGGCGCTCATAAAGGCAAGAGAAACCGAGATACTTGCACAAATCAGAACGGCTGCATTGCGCCCCTAACGCCCCTCCGTCAAGTCTTATCACCCCGCCTTCTTTTCCTGTCTTTCCTTCATCAGCTCCATCAGGAGTTTCTCCTTCTCAACGTCCCGGAGAATATCCTCCTTAGCGCTATCGTTCATCGCTTCCAGCATCTCCACGATCTTCTGGATCTTCGGGTCAGGGTGCCGGTAAGGCTGTCCTTCTGCAGCCTCCCCTTTTCCCTCCTCCTTGAACGGCTCGCCTTTGCCGGTCTTTAGCCAATCGACATTGATGCCACTGCATTTGTCAACGAATGCATCTATTTTTGCAATCTTCCCCCGGCTCTTCCAGGCCGCAAGAGTGCGGTAATCAACCCCCAGAAAATCAGCAAGGGCCTTATCAGAATCCAATTTATAGCGCAATTTCAGCACGCTATAAATTTTCTCCACCGCATCTGCATTTGCAGTTGACATTTGCAGTGAGTCTGTCATATAACCCTTATCAGTTAG
Organism: Deltaproteobacteria bacterium; assembly: GCA_021847245.1. GTDB lineage: Bacteria > Desulfobacterota > Desulfuromonadia > Geobacterales > Geobacteraceae > Geobacter. Next base: position 1,353 of record JAJZUC010000019.1, read on the forward strand.
TGACCATCAACGAAGGAGGAAGATCATGGGCCAGGTTCAAATTTCACCGGCACGGCTCCGCCTTGGGTTAGATCGATCCACGAGGCGGATAACAAGTTCGACAGCATCCCTTGCGGACCTCTTGGAAACCCCAGCGGGGTATCGGGCTGTGTCGCTTGTAGTGCGCGGGCCGCTTCCCGGGCGGAGTACAGCAGGTGATTCAGGTGCAGCTGCAGCTCCCTGGGGAGACGGTCATAGCCTTGCGATAACGGTTCATTGCGCGCCGCAATAGCGGGGAGGAAGAATCCGTTGACCAGGTCGTCCAGCGCATCGAGTCCGCGAACCGGCGGGATTGCCTGTCGCGGCGCCGAATCGAGGTCAACTCCCACGCCCTTTGCGATCATCTCCAGCCTGCCGATGATCTCGGGCGGAAAGAGAAATGACAGGTCTTCAGGGCCGAAACGTTCGACTGCAAAGGTGCGCGGCATATGCCCCCCCTAACCAGTTAGCCGGATAAATAAACGGAGATTAACAGATGAAACAGGCAAGGGCAAGGGAAAACAGGGCTGCAGCGGCCCTCGGCATGAGCCCGGTCGACATCAAGGTGGGGCTTTTGCGGCGGGGGATCACCCAGAAGCAGATCGCCGATGCCCTTGGCGTCACCAAGGTGACCGTGAACCAGGTGGTGAACGGCAAGATCCGCAGCCGGCGGGTGGAAGACTATCTCAAGCGGGTACTGATCGGGGAGGTGGCGGCATGAGCAAGCTGGACGAACTGCGGGCCGCGCGCAATGCGGCGGAAGCCGAGATGGGCAGGGCGAGATCGGCGCTGTCCGAGGCCCAGAGCCGCTTTGCCGAGGCGAAGAAGGCGTACGGGCGGGCGCGGGACGCGTACCTGGACGAGGCGGCGAAGAGCTGGGAGGGGTTCAGTAGTTGTCCCAGGGCGACGGCTTGCGCCGCACCGTCACCGGGCCGAAAGAAGGAGGTTTGTCAGAATGATCAATAAGCGATACGCCACACTCGTTGCATGTCAGGATCGCCCCCATGTTGTTGTAGCCCGAGAACTGCAGAACCGACTTCCGGCGTTTCTGAAAACACCCGTAACAAAGGTAATGCTTTGGCTCGGGCACACCCTCAACATCACTTGGCAGATCGCGAAGTTGGTAGGCGTATACCGATTTGGCAAGCTCCACCAGATCGTATTTCGGCACTACATCGCGCCGCCAATCTACAAAATCGGCCAGTTCGCGTCTAATGTCGGCATTTTCATGCACGAGATCCGCAATGCGCAGCTGGATATCGACAAGCTGCGTGACCAGGGCAAGGACCTGGCTTTGCAGTTCGATAGTGCGCTCCTGGACAGCGTGTTCGGTCGTAAGCGCCGCTACCCCTCGGGATAAATCGAGTATTCCCTTGGCGCCGCTGATGGCGGCCGAAAGTTCGGCGATCATTGCCCCCCCCTTTTTCCCCGAATGATGGCCGACTATAGCACGAAATTCTTCGCCGCGGGCTTGTCACTTAGTCCCTGGGGGCTAAGTGACAGACTAAATGACAAAGCAAAAGGCTAAGTGACAGCAGAAAACCACTTTAGTTTCAGGGGGATGGCGTAATGGGCGGCTGGCTGGGCACGAAAGAGCTAAGTGACATGTTTGGGGTCAAAGAAAACTCCATAATCCAGTCTCTTCGGCGTGGCAAATTCACCCAGATCCGGCAGGTCGACGGCAACGGAAAAGGTCGCGGCGGCAAGGTCTGGCAGGTCCACATCACCGACCCGGCCATCCCCGAGGCGAAGCGGGCGCAGTGGCTGCTGGCCCACGCGCAGACTCCGGCCGAAACCGTCTGCGCGCTCCCCGTCGCCCCTGCAGAGACCGCCGTTGCCGTCGCCGCCCCCAAGGCCCTCCCCGCCGTCGCCACCCTCAAGAAATGGCAGCGCGACACCATGGACGCCCGGATCGTCTTCCTGCGCCTGGTGGAAAGAGCCGAGGCCACCGGCATCGGCGTCACCAGGGCAATCCGCACCCTGGTCACCCAGGCCCGGCACGGCGCACTCCCCCCCGAGGCGCAAGGTCTGGTCCCCCTGGCCAACAAGCGCAGCGGCACCGACACCAAAAAGCGCACCTTGAGCGAGCGCAGCCTCATGCGCTGGTGGAGCGAGTGGAACAAGGGCGGCAAACAGGCCGGCGCCCTGGCCCCGAAGGACGTGGAAAAGACCGACCTCCCCCCCTGGGCGCCCAACTTCCTCCAGTGCTACCAGGTGCCGCAAAAGATCAGCGTCGCCCACGCCCTGGAAGACCTCGCCGCCATCCTCCCCGCCGGCGTCCCGATGCCAAGCGAGCACCAGGCCCGGCGCTTTATCGCCAAGTACTCCAAGCTCGAAATCCAGAAAGGCCGCATGACCGGCAAAGAGTTCAAGAGCCTGAAAGGTTTCGTGCGCCGCGACACCAGCAAGTTCGAGCCGCTCGACATCTGCCTCTGCGACGGCCACAGCTTCAAGGCCAAGGTCGCCCACCCGGTCCACGGCCGCCCCTTCAAACCCGAGGTCTGCGCCATCATCGACGCCGTAACCCGCGTCTGCATCGGCTGGAGCGCGGGGCTTGCCGAATCCTCCCAGACCGTGGCCGACGCCTACCGTCACGCCGTCACCGTCACCGACCAGAAGAGATACGGCGGCATCCCTGCCATCCTCTACGCCGACAAAGGTGCCGGCAACGAGGCGAAAGCCAACTCCGACCCCTTCTTCGGCATGTACGCCCGGGTCGGCTCCAGCTACAAGACCGGCATCCCCGGCAACTCCCAGGCCCGCGGCCTCATCGAGCGGATGCAGGGCAGCCTCTGGATCAGGGCGGCCAAGAAACTCATCACTTACACCGGCCGGGGGATGGATGAACAGGTCCAGCGCAAGGTCTATCTCACCATGGAACGGGACGTAAAAAAGGCGTTAAAGGAAGGCAAAGAGGGGAAAAAGTCCGAACTCCTCCTCTCCTGGCAAGAGTTTCTCGACTTCTGCGCCGCCGAGGTCGAGGAGTACAACCGCCGGCCCCACAAGGGGCTGCCCCGGATCACCGACCCGCAGACGGGACTGCGCCGCAACATGTGCCCCCTCGAAATGTGGTCCAAGTTCCTGGCCGACGGCTGGAGTGCGGAAGTTCCGGATTCAACCGAGCTGGGCAGCCTCTTCCGCCCCCACGTCACCGTCACCACCCGGCGGGGAGAGGTGCGGCTCTTCGGCAACATCTACTACGCCCCCGAACTCGTCCACTACACAGGCCAGAGCGTCATCGTCGCCTACGACGTCCACGACGCCAGCCAGGTCTGGGTGAAAGACGGCGACGAGCGGCTCATCTGCGTCGCCCGGTTCGAAGCCAACAAGAAAGACTTCTACCCGGTCAGCGCCGTCGAGAAGGCCCGCGAGGAGCGCCTCAGCCGCCGGAAAAAGCTGAAAGAGCTGCAGATCGCCGAGATCGAGGCCGAAGCGTGCCCCGCCATCGAGACCGCCCCCGCTGTGATCGAGCTGCCGCCCGAAACGGCCCAGCTCCACCAGGAGCTGCTCGCCCGCGCCCGGGGCGAGGTGGTGGACGACGCTCCCTTCCTCCCCGCCGATGACTACGAGGCATGGCTCAAGCTCCGGGAGGAAGCCAAGGCCGGCCTCCCCCTCACCGATCAGGAGCGGCAGTGGATCACAGACTACGAGGAGACCCAGAAACTCATCAAGCCGGTGGGACTCGTCGCCCAGGGCTTCGACCCCTTCGGCGAGCGCTACCGGCTCTGGCTGGAGAAAAAGCGGGCCGCGCAAAACGGCTGATTTTTGAGGTCCCGGAGAAAAGAAAGAGAAAAAGAGAAAAGCCGCCGGTGTGTGCACCACCGACGGCCTTCATGCCCGGCAACGGGCCATTTAATAACAGGAGGAAAATGACACATGCGCCACCAGATTGCAATGACCAAGAACGTCTCCCGCTTCATTCAAGCCACCCGCGCCCTCATGGACCGCCCCATGGGAGTCGAGGGAATGGGGCTTCTCTGGGGTCCCCCGGGCGAGGGTAAGACCACCTCCGTCGCCTACGTCGCCGACCAGACCGACGCCGTCTACGTGCGGGCGCTCGGTTGCTGGACCGTCACCACCATGCTCGGCGACATCTGCCGCGAGCTCGGCGGCCGGCGGATGCAGCGGCGGGCCGACATGGTCGAATGGATCTGCGACCAGCTCAAGGACAACGTCCGCCCGATCTTCGTCGACGAGGCTGACTACCTCTTCGGCCAGATCAGCATGATCGACAGCCTCCGCGACATCTACGACAAGTCGGGCTGCCCCGTTGTCCTGATCGGCATGGAAGACATGGGACGCAAGGCCCAGGCCAACGAACGGCTCGCCCGGCGCATTACCCAGTGGGTGGAATTTTCCGGCATCGACCTCGACGACGCCCGGGTCACCGCCGAGACCTGCTGCGAGGTATGCATCGCCGACGATCTCCTCGGCCATATCCATGAGGCCGCTCGGGGCAACATCGGCCGCACCGTCATCGCCCTCTCCCGGATCGAGAAATGGGCCAAGGGGCGCATCGACACCGTCACCCGCGCCCAGTGGAGCGAGCGCCCCCTCTTCTTCGACCAGCCCACATTCGGCAAACGCAGAAACGGCCCCGGCACCTGATCATGAACGCTCATGCGGCGAACTGCGAAAGAAGCTCCAAACGACCCGAGGAGCATGACACCAACGATCAGGAGAGAAACATGGCAGGAACGAAGGGAATGCGCCACACCAAGAATCGAACCAACAGTTTGCGCCGGCGTATCTGGCGCGCAATGAAGATTATGGATAAGGGATTCACCCTGTACGGTCTCTGCAGCGTAGTCCAAGGAGCGGACTACGGCAATGTCCGCAAGTTCGTGGCAGGGCTAGCCGCCCACGGCATTGTCGCAAAACTTCCTGGGTACAAAGGAGGGCGCCCCGTCGAGTGCCAGGGCTACCGCCTTATCAAGTGGAACGGCCCCAACTACCCGACCGTCTGTGATATCTGCGGGCAGCCGATGAGCGTAAAAGTTTGCGACCCGTCATTAAAAGAAAAAGAGAAAGAGAAAGAAACCGAGACCGCAACAGCGCCCGCCGTCGAGGGGGCCAGGGAGATAAACCATGACGCAGTCTGATCAATTGGAGCTTCTGCGCCAGAAGTGCGTGGAACTGAGCCAGGCGCGGGTCGCGGCGGCCATCGGGTACTCCCCGAGCGCCGTCAACCAGGCCCTGCGCGGCACCTACAAGGGCGACCTGTCCAACATGCTCGGCAAGGTGTCGGAAGTCTTCGGCAACGAAACCGTGAGCTGCCCAATCCTGGGCGAGATACCGCTTGCCAAGTGCGCCTACCACCGGCGGCGGGAATTCGCCGCCACCAACCCGCTCCGGGTGCAGCTCTGGCGCGCCTGCCGCCAGTGCGAACGGGAGGGGAAGCGGTGAGACCATCCTGCCCCAGATGCGGGGGGCTCATGCTCCCCGAATACGACCACGACGACCGGGTCGAAGCGGTCAAATGCCTCGCCTGCGGCAACCGCCTCTGGCGCCAATTCACCCGCCGCACCGCCAGCGAACTGGAACGCGACACTCGCTGCGGCCGTCCGGCCCATCAACGAATCTGAAGGAGGGTTACACCATGTTCAAACGCTTCATGATCCATCTGGCCACCCGCCGTGAATTCAACCGCACCAAGCGCATCTTGCGGGAGCGCGCCGTCAGCCGCTGCCTCGTCCCGCTCCTTCACGGCAACGGCGCCCTGAGGAGGCTGCCGTGAGCGTTGCCAACCTTCCTCGTCCGTGCCCACACCATGCAGGACGCCGTCAACGCCGCCCTCGCCCGCCGGGCCGAGGCCCAGGGAAACTTCTACGCCACCAACACCCACCGGATGCTGGCCGAGCTCGACCGTGAAGAGCGCGGCCAGCCGGCCCCGAGCCCCGTACGCCGGGAGAATCGAACCATCAGAAAAGGAGAGAAGTAATGCACGAGCAAGCCACCACCACGCCCGCAGGGTACATGCAGAATGCACAGGGGCACCTCGTCCCCTTTGAGGTGATCAAACCAATCGACCTGGAGCGCGACCGCCTGGTCCGGGAGATCGTCGTCGCCGCCCAGGAGCTCTCCGAGGCCCTCACCCGCTTCAAGGCCGGCGCCATGGGTGATATCGAAGCCTTCGTCAAGCTCTCGGCCGAGCAGTACGAAACCAGATACGGCGGCAACAAGGGCAACGTCAGCCTCGTCTCCTTCGACGGCGAGTACAAGGTGCTGCGCGCGATCAACGAGTTCATCACCTTCGACGAGCGGCTCCAGGTCGCCCGCGAACTGATCGGCGAGTGCATCCACGCCTGGGCGGAAGGGAGCCGGGCCGAGATCCGCACCCTCATCAACGATGCCTTCTCCGTCGACCGCCAGGGGCGGATCAACACCGCCCGCATCCTGGCACTGCGGCGGCTCGACATCCAGGACGAGCGGTGGCAGACCGCCATGCAAGCCATAGGCGAGGCGATCCAGATCTCGGGCTCCAAGGCGTACATCCGGGTCTACAAACGGCAGTCAGACGGCAGTTACCGGCAGATCAACCTCGATCTGGCGGCGCTGTAAGGGGGTGGCGTGATGAAAGTCTCCGAACTGATCGACCGGCTCGCATACCTGCGGGCCAACCATGGCGAGATGGAGGTCTTTCTCGACGTATCCGTCCACGGGCTCCTGGAGATCGGCGAGATTGACGTCGACGTCGACGACACCGGCATCATCATCTGGCCGCAACGCGGCGAGGAGGAAGCGGCATGAAAGCGCGAGTTTTCGACAAAAGCGGGGGGGGGTAACCCTTCACGGCCTGGACACGTTTGACGCCGAAATAGTCCCCTACACGAACAAGATCACCGGGGAGTCCGACCCCATGGTGGTCTTCGCCCCGGCCCGATTCATCCACCTGAGCACCTGCAAGCGCTTCGGGTGGACGGTTCGGGACGCATCGGGCCAGACAATAAACTGACCATGCGAAACCGACCATTTTGCCGACGCCGGGAAAATGGTCGGTCGTCCGGAGGTGGCGCTCCGGGCCTGATGATGCAGCCAGGGAGACGAAAATGAAACAGACCCTTACCAAGGCCGAATGGGCGCAGGTTGAAGAACGGTTGAATCGCGCATACTGCCCCGTTGCGCTCATGTGCGACGGCTATCACCTCACCATCCGAATTGAGCGCATCAAGATGCAACTGGTCATCGGTTTCCACGTGAACGGCGTCTTCAGGGGCGCGTGGATGAGCGAAGACTGCGAGGAGCGCCGGCGCTTCTTCCGGCCGGTCAAGAAGTCTGCCTGGAATGCCGCATCCCGCGCTCGCATGAAGAAGATGAGCAAGCGGGCACTGAAGCAGATGAAGGTCGACCCGTCTGAAAGCTTCACCGTCCATTACCCCTGGTGGACCTCCTTCAAGGCCCTCAAGAGCCACCTGCAGAAGCACAACGAGAGCATCGAGCTTCTGCAGGACTGGCGGTACGAGGTGAAGCAACTATGAAAATGCCCAGGACTCCGCGCCCCCACGTCCATTCCTTCCGCGCAACCGACGACGAGGCCTACGAGATCGCCGCTGCCCTCGCCAGATCCGGCCGCAACCGCGCCGACTTTCTCCTCGCCGCCGCCTTGGAGAAGGCCCGGCGCGACCGGCAGCAGGCATTCACCGAGGCGCTGCGCCGTGAGCTGCGGTGAGTGCAGATACCTCGGCTGGCTGGGGCTCGTGATCCACTGCCGCCACCCGGAGCACCCGAAGCCGATCCGGAAGTGGCCGGGCAAGTGCGGCGACTTCGTCGACTGGGAGCGCAAGGTCATGCCGGGCGCCCCGCTGCCGTGGCCGGAACCGGTGGATTTGGGCGCCATTAAAGAGGAGTTGAAACATGGGTAAAGCAGCCCCCAAAACGTCGAAATACGACAAGTTCCGCCGCGAAGAGCTCGCCAAGATCCATATCGGCAAGAGCCAGCTCCGCCTCGGCGACGAGGTGTACCGCGACATTCTCTGGCAGGCCGGGCGGGTAGAGTCGTCCGCCGACCTCGACTGGCAGGGGCGTCAAGCCGTCCTTGAGCGGTTCAAGGAGCTGGGGTGGCAGCCGAAGCACAAGGGGAAGACCCCGGGCAAGCCCTCCCGCATCCTCGCCGACGACCCCCAGAGCAAGAAGATTCGCGCTCTCTGGCTGGAGCTCCACGCCGCCGGCCGGGTGCGCGACCCGAGCGAGAAGGCCCTGGCCTCGTATGTCAAGCGGATGACCGGCGTCGCGGCCCTGCAGTGGCTGCGGGGCGATCAGGCGAGCACCGTGATTGAGGCGTTGAAGAAGTGGTTGGAGAGGTGAAAGTAACGACAAAGCGCACCGGCAAGCGGAGCGCAGACCGCGTGCCGCGACGGGTTATATTTGCGAACCTCCGTCAGCGGCACTGAGACAAAGCGATGTTAAAAACTATTGACAAAATAACAGGTTCCGCTCTATCTTGCGCTCAAGTGGCCTCAAATCCACGAGTCAACGAGCGGGACCGCACCGAATGCGGTATTTTTGCGCCCACAAGCAGAAAGGACTTGTCGGGTGTGCGGGTAATACAATACCCCGTAAGGGGGAATATCCGCGCCGTTCTCGTTGACGGTTTGAGGCACCCGGCAACCTCAAAATTGCCATCTCAAAAAACAACGAGGCCCACCATGAAGAAAGAACGTCTCAAGGCGGAAATCTCCGCCCTGCTGGCCGACGTCCAGCCTGCCGGCAAAGTCATCCCCTTTCAACCCAAATCCCCAGAACCCAAGCCCCTGCCGCCGTTCATCACCATCGACAGCCGCGTCCTGGTGTTGGCCAAGATGGCCATAGACCAGATCGCCCACGAGTTGGGCGTGCTGTCGCTCCTTGCCGACTACGTCCCGGAAGAACCCCAAAAAAGGAGGAAATAGTAATGGGTCAGCTCATGCAATTCCCGCAAGATGCAGTAACGCTCAAGGACGGCCACCCCGTCACAACCAGCCTGAAGGTTGCCGAGGTTTTCGGCAAGCAACACAAGAACGTACTCCAGAACATTAACGCCCTTGATTGTTCGGAGGAATTTAGCCGGCTGAATTTTCAGCCGGCGACCTACGCCGACGCCCAGGGCAAACCCCGCCCGATGTTCGAGATGACCAAAGATGGCTTCACCTTCCTGGTCATGGGCTTCACCGGGCCGGAAGCGGCCCACTACAAGGAGGATTACATTCGGGCCTTCAACATGCTGCTGGAGCAACGGCAAGCGCCGCAGGCGCTGCCTGCGCCCGCGCCGGTGGTAAAGCGTTCCATGATCAAGGTTGACGAGGCCGAATACTGGAAGATGAAGGCGGAGCTGGCCGAAATGAAGCTGAAGTACCGGACGCGGGTCAACTGGGAGGATGAAGAGATCGTAGAACTGATTGACCTGCATCGGCAGGGCCTCACTCCGACGCCGATCGGCGAGAAAATGGGCCGGTCGCCGGCTTCGGTGTCAACGAAACTCCGGGAGCTGAGAGACAAAGGCATGATCTGAGCGAAACGAAGGTATGGAGATCATCCCCATACCTTCGTCTGCCGGGTGTGGCGGCCCGGCACTGATGAGCAGCCAGAAAGAAATCATGATCCTCCACTGCCCCCTCTGCCACGGACAATTCTCGATCGAGGCCCTCATCCAGGACCAGGCCGGCCGCGATCTCCTCGTGCTCATGGCCCAGCACGGCCAGCTCGGCCCGCAGCTTCTCCAGTACCTGACCCTCTTCCGCAGCGAAAAGCGGGCGCTCGCCTTCGACCGGGCACTCCGGCTGGCGAAGGAGGCCTTAGAGATCCCCGCGTCGCCCGAGCAGCTCGCCGCCGCTATGGCCGAGACCGTCGAGGCCCTGCGGGGGAGGGGCGGCAAGCCGTTGAAAAACCACAACTACCTGCGGCGCGTCCTGGAGAGCCAGGCAGCAACCCCCCCCAGCCCCCCCTATGGAATAGGGGGGGTGCCCGAAGGGCGGGGGGGTGTCTCCCGCCGCAAGGCCGCCATTGCCGCCCTGGTCGAATGGGCCGGGCTCGACTGGAAACGCACCGCCATCGCCGGCGGCCTTGCCGCCCTGGTGGCCGCCAACCTCAAGAACGCCCCGGCCGTGGACACCATCGGTTACACCGCCGACATCTGGCTCCGGATGGCCGCCACCTGCACCATCCCCGAGATCGACGCCCCGCGCATCGAGGCGGCCTTTGCCGCCATCCTCGATCAGGCTACCGAATGGCCCGAGCCGCGGGCGCTCAAGGAGCACTTGCCCCGCCGCCCCGAACGGGCCAAGGTGGGGCATGAAATCAGCGACGAACAGCGGCAGCAGGGCCGCGACGCCGCGCGGGCAATCCACGCGTTACTGGAAGGAGCAACACCATGAGTCGCAAACGCCACCCTGACACCACCAAGCGCGGGAAGTTCACCGAAGTGCTCGAACAGATGGTTGACGCCATCGCCGCCGGGTACGTCGCCGAATTCAAGGACACCCCCGAAGAGGCCAGGACGCGGGCCGAGCTGGCCATTGGCCAGATACAGGCCCAGGCGGGCGGCGGCGGATTGTACGTTGCCAAGGGGCATCTGTGGCACATTGACGAGCGGCATCGCCGGATCTACCAGCGCTTCACCGGCGGCAACCATGCTCAACTGGCAAAGGAGTTCGACCTGACCGAGCGGCAGATCTACGTCATCGTGGAGCGGCTCCGCCGGGAAGAGTTCGAGCGCCGGCAGATGAGATTATTCGATCAGCCATTGACAGAGTGACCCCGAAAGAGTAAAAAGCCGGGAAACACCCCCAAGCCCCTCTCCACCCACTGGAGCGGGGCTTTTTTCTTGGAACCGCTTCAGCTCTCTTCACCCCCCCCTCCTCCCGTACTATCCCCCCTAACGAATTCACGAACCGGCGGCACTGCAATGCCGAACCAAGGCGGCAGACGGCTACGCTGCCGCCCCGGTCCATTCTCCCGCCGAAGGAGCACCCATGGACGTACGCACCGCCCTCGAAAAGGCCATCATCGCCAACGAACTCAGCGGCAACCTTGCCGTAGCCTACAGGTTCTCCGACCCCGATGGCCTGCGCACCGGCAAGAGCGGCTACTCCTTCGGCCGCTGCCAGTTCGACATCTTCAACAACGGCCGGGCGATCCAGTGCCTGCTGGAATGCGGCTTCACCCCCGCCGAGATCGACCGCCTGAAGCGGCAGAACGGCCCCATTGCCGACCTGAACGCCAAGCTTCGCGCGGCCGCCGCCATCGTCGACCGTTACGATGCCTCCGAGATCGAGCACACCATCGCCTGGGTGCGCGAGGTCTGCGGAGCCCGCGGAATCACCTTCGCCAACGACGAGGCGCTCGTCCACGCCTGCGACTACCACAACCAGTTCGGGATGCAGGCGGGGGGCAAGGCCGTCACCTGTCTCGCCGCGCTCCATCGGCCGGTCACGGCCGGCGATATCAAGGCCTACAAGCTCGCCACGGCGTGGGGCAAGAAGCGCCCCGACGACGTGGAGCGCCGCTTCGACAACATCGTCAGGATCATGCGGGGCTGAACCCGCACTACTCTAAGGAGGATACCTATGTTCAAGCGCTTCGCCCCACCCCTTCTCATCTTCACGCTTGCCCTGATTGTCGCCGTGGTTACTGCCCTGACCTGCGGGCTCGCCTTCGCCGCCGATCCGTCCGCCGCCCCCACCGCCCCGGAGGCCCTGGCCGGCTTCCTGCGCGACACCGTCTTCCCCATTGTCGGCACTGCGGTCCTCGGCGTTCTGTCCGTCTTCATCAACCGCCTGGGGCAGAAGTTCAAGATCGAGGCCTTGACGCAAAGGGGGAACTTCCTGGAGCGCCTCGCCTACCAGGGAATCACCCTGGCCGAGGAGCGGGCCGCCCAGTATGTCGGCTCCAAAGGCGCGCTGACCGGAAAGCAGAAGCTCGACCTCGCCGTCACCCATGTGCTCACGGCCATGCCCAAGATCACGGAACCCCAGGCCCAGCGGATCGTCGAGTCGCTCCTCGCCCAGATCCCCGGCGTCGGCGCCACGGGTGCAAGCGCGTACACCCGCGGCCCGATCGGCTCCCTCGCCCTCCCCTCTGCGGCCAAGGCGCCAGCACCGCAATGAGCTCGGCAGCCCTGACGGCAATCGTGCAGCTGGCGGCGTTTCTCCTCCCGCTGATCGTCGAAGGGGTCAGGAGCTGGCAGGCACGGCAACAAGGAGCCGACCATGACGCAAATATCCAGGAATTACGCCAGGCGCTTGGCGCGAACGATGGCCCTGCTCTCAGCGCTCGCCTCGCTGATCAGCACGACCGGGTGCTCGCGGCGCTACGTGGTCGTGGACGCCAATAAGCCGGCCGCCATCAGCCAGGGCGAGGTTGACCGGCTCTACCAGGACAACGAGCTGCTCTTGAAAGCGCTGGAGGAGTGCCGCAGTGCCCGATGATATCGACCGCGCGCAAGAGATCAACGAACAGTTTCTCGAGGACGCCCTCGCGGAGCACCGGCGCCGAAAGCCCCTCACCGTCGCCGACTCGGCCCTCATCTGCATCGACTGCGAAACGCCGATCCCCGAGAAGAGAAGAAAGGCCGCCCCCGGCTGCGTCCGGTGTGTGGAGTGTCAGACATTACTTGAACATTGGAGGCCCCTGTGATCCCGCCCACCTCGCCCGTAACCATCAACTACACCGCATGGCGCTTCTGGTTCGACATTGTCCAGACGATGGTCTCCCTGCTCGTCGTGATCTACGTCTGGTGGACCAACCGCGAGAAGGTCACCAACAAACGGTTTGCCGGACTTGAAGGCCGGATAAAGGATCTTGAAACCGCCGTTAAAAATCCGCCCGCCTGTCCGCATCACAACGGCTTCGAAGAGCGGATCGACGACGTCCACGGCGACGTGCGCGAGATCAAGGGAACGCTGAAGGGATTGACCCGGGCCGTGGATCTCATGAACGAGCATTTGATCAACAGGGGGAAATGATGAGCTTCAGAGAGCTGGTTATCGCCGACATCCGCCTGGTCATCCTGCGGGCGCTGGAGCAGGATCTGGGCTACAGCCACAACGAGTCCATCCTCCACTCGGTCCTGGAGAAGTTCGGCCACAAGTGCAGCCGCGACCAGGTCCGGACGGAACTCGCCTGGCTCCAGGAGCAGGGGCTGGTAACGCTTGAGACCGTGGCCGACATCTTCGTCGCCACCATCACCCAGCGCGGGGCCGACGTCGCCACCGGGCGCACCGTGGTGCCCGGCGTCAAGCGGCCGAACCCGAGGGGATGAGCATGGCCCAGGCATCGAGCATCGAGCGGCTCCCCGCCGACATAAAGAGCAGGCTCCAGGAACTGTTGCAGGATCCCCGCGTGACGCAACTGGACGTGACCGCCCGGATCAACGAGCTCCTGGAGGCCGAGGGGCATCCCGACCGGATCAGCAAGAGCGCGGTCAACCGCTATGCCATCAAGATGGCCGAGGTGGGCGAGAAGCTCCGGCAGAGCCGCGACGTGGCCTCCATGTTCATCGCCAGGGTCGGCGCCGCCCCCCAGGGGCAGATGGGGCTTCTGATCAACGAGATCCTCCGCACCCTCGCCTTCGACATCTCTCTCAAGATCCAGGATGCCGACCTGAAAGAGCCGGAAACGCTCGCGGCCACCATCGACCAGGTGAAGGCCCTGGCCCTGGCGGTGCAGCGCCTGGAGCAGAGCGCTACCATCAACGTCAAGCGCGAGAACGAGATCCGCAAGGCGGCGCTGGAGCAGGCGGCGGAAGCGGTGGAGAAAACGGCGAAACAGGCAGGCGTCTCGGCGGAGGCGATCCAGATGATCCGCCGCGACGTCCTGATGATGGCGGTATGACGGTCAAGGCGAAAAACATACCGGCCAACCCGGCCGGCCTCTTTCTCCCCTACCAGGAGAAATGGATTCTCGACCGCAGCCGGCTGAAGCTCATGGAAAAGGCGCGGCAGATCGGCCTCTCCTGGTCCACCGCCTACGCCGCCGACGAACGGACCGCCGAGGCCGGCGCCAAATGGGACCAGTGGATCTCCTCCCGGGACGATCTCCAGGCGCGGCTGGTGATCGAGGACTGCAAGATGTTCGCGCAGCTCCTCCAGATCGCCGCCGAGGACCTGGGGGAGCGGGTGATCGACGAGGAGCGGAAGATCTCCGCCTACGTGCTGCACTTCGCCAACGGCCGGCGCATCCACTCCATGAGCTCCAACCCCGACGCCCAGGCGGGCAAGCGGGGGGGGCGCATCCTGGACGAGTTCGCCCTCCATCCCGACCCGCGCAAATTGTGGAGCATCGCCTACCCTGGCATCACCTGGGGGGGCAACATGGAGGTGATCTCCACCCACCGGGGCAGCGCCAACTTCTTCAACCTCCTGATCCGGGAGATCCGCGAACACGGCAACCCGAAGAAGATCAGCCTCCACCGGGTGACGCTTGCCGACGCCCTCGACCAGGGCTTTCTCTGGAAGCTCCAGCAGTCTTTGCCCACCGACCACGAAGTGCAGGAGATGGACGAGGCGGCCTACTTCGACTTCATCAAGTCCGGCTGCGCCGACGAGGAGAGCTTTCTCCAGGAATACATGTGCGTCCCGGCCGACGACGCCTCGGCGTTTCTGGAGTACGACCTGATCGCCGGCTGCGAGTACGGCCGGGGCGAGACATGGGAGCTTGACCCGCTTCTGGCGAAGCCCGAGGGGCGGCTCTTTGCCGGGGTCGACATCGGCCGGAAAAAAGACCTCACGGTCCTCTGGCTCCTGGAGCTCCTCGGGGATGTCCTCTACACCCGGATGGTGGTGGAACTGCGGAACATGACCAAGGGGGCGCAGGAAGAGATCCTCTGGCCGATCATTGCCCACTGCGACCGGTGCTGCATGGACGCCACCGGCCTCGGCATCGGCTGGGCCGACGACGCCCAGAAGCGGTTCGGTACCTACCGGGTCGAGCCGGTCACCTTCACCGCCCGGGTGAAGGAGGAGCTCGCCTACCCGGTGCGCGGCCGGATGGAGGACAAGAAACTCCGCATCCCCTTCCGCCCCGAAATCCGCGCCGATCTGCGGGCCGTCACCAAGGAGACCACCGCCGCCGGCAACATCCGCTTCACCGCCGAGAGATCGGACAACGGCCACGCCGACCGCTTCTGGGCGCTGGCCCTGGCGATCCAGGCGGCGGGCACGGGCAGCGGCCCCACCTGGGCCGCATCCAAAGGGCCTCGCCAATCCCACAGCATCCTGAAGGGGTACCTATGAGAAACGGCATCTTTGTAACGCCGACCGAATTCATGCGCTTCGACGAAGGGGGCGCGGCCGCCGGCTCCCTCTCCCGGGAGCTCGCCGTCCGCTCGCGCTCCATCGACTACTTCGCTCTCGGGAGTTTTTACCTGCCCAACCCCGACCCGGTACTGAAGGCCCAGGGGAAGGACATCCAGGTCTATACCGACCTCTGGATCGATGACCGCGTTTCGGGCTCCATGACCAACCGGATCAACGCAACGCTTGCGCTGGACTGGCAGATCGACAAGGGAAAGGTCGCCAAGAGCCGGCAGGCCAAGGCAGTTCAGGAGATATTCGCAAAGCTCCCCCTCAACCGGATCATCGAGAGCATTCTCCGCTACGCCCGGGGGTTCGGTTACGGCCCCCAGGAGATCATCTGGGGGCAGCGCGACGGCCTCTCCGTTCCTGTCGACATCGCGGCCAAGCCGCCGCGCTGGTTCGTCTTCGGCATCCAGGACAACGACCTGCGCTTCCGCAGCCGCGAGCACCTGGTGGACGGCGAGGAGCTGCCGCCCCGAAAGTTTCTCTGCCCGACATCCGAGGCGAGCTACGACAACCCCTACGGCCTGGGGCTTCTGTCCCGCTGTTTCTGGCCGGTGGTCTTCAAGAAAGGGGGGTGGCGGTTCTGGGTCCAGTTCAGCGAGAAATACGGCCAGCTCTGGCCCGTGGGCAAACTCCCCCGCTCGGCCACCACCGCCCAGGTCAACGAGCTGCTCGACACCCTCGTGCGGATGATCCAGGACGGCGCGGCCGTGATCCCCGACGACGGCTCGGTCGACTTCAAGGAGTCGGGCACCAAAAGCGCCACCAGCGATCTCTACCGGGGGATCATCGCCGAGGCGAACAGCGCCATCAGCACCGTCTGGCTGGGCCACGCCGGGGCCGGAGAATCGACCGCCGGCAAGATGGGCGAAGAACAGACGGCGGCCGAGGTGCGCAAGGACCTGCGCGACTCCGACAAAACCCTGATTGAAGAGACCCTGAATCAGCTGATCGACTGGATCTGCGAGGTCAACTGGGGCTCGGCCGACGGCGCCCCGCGCTTCGCCCTCTGGGAGGAGGAAGAAGTCGACCAGGCCCAGGCCGACCGCGACAAGTCGCTGACCGAGTCCCTGCAACGCTCCGGACTCAAGCTCACGCGGGATTATTTCATCCGCACCTACAACCTGGAGGATGGGGATATCGAGGCGGCGCCGGCGGAAGGCCCTTCCCCCCCCCTTGACAAAGGGGGGCCGGGGGGGATTTCCCAGTTCGCCGAGCCCCGAGTCCCGAATCCCGACGTTCAGGATCCCGCCGACATCATCGCCGGGCGCCTCGATGCCGAGGCCGGCCCGATCATCGACACGTGGCTGGCCGCCCTGGAGAAGGACGTCGACCGGGCGGGGAATCTCTTCGCCCTGCGGGACGATCTGCTGAGGGTAGGGGCGTATGGCGATACGCCCCTACAGATCGCCCCCCTGGCCGCGCCGATCCGCGACGCCCTGCTGGTGTCGCACCTCTCCGGCCGGGCCGAGGTGATCGACGAGATAGCCGCCTCCGAGGCCGGCGCCGCCTTCGCCGAGCCGACTCTTCAATCGGCCTTGAACCTCCCCTTCAAGGAGGCCATCGCCTTCTTCCGCAACAAGGTCAGCATCCCCACGGAGCGCTGGAACGATCTCTGGCTCGACATGCACTCCCAGGGGTTCATGATCGCCGGGGCCATGAAGGGGGAGCTCCTTTCCGACATCCGTGCCGCCGTCGACCGGGCCATAGCCGGCGGCATCACCCTGGCCGACTTTCGCAGGCAGTGGGATGGCATCGTGGAGCGCCACGGCTGGCGGTACCAGGGGGGCCGCAACTGGCGCACCCGCATCGTCTACGAGACCAATACCCGCCAGGCGTACAACGCCGGCCGCTGGCAGCAGGCCACCGACCCCGACGTGTTGAAGACCCGGCCGTACCTCATCTACCGCCACGGCGATTCCATCAAGCCCCGTCCCCTGCATCTCTCCTGGGACGGCACGGCCCTGCCGGCGGATGATCCCTGGTGGGGCACCCACACCCCCCAGAACGGCTGGGGGTGCAAGTGCAAGATCTTCTCGGGGGGCGAGCGTGACATTGCCAGGCTTGGCGACAAGGCCAAACGGAAAGCGCCCAACGACGGCACGTATCAGTGGACCGACAAACAGGGGCGCACGTTCGAGATCCCCAACGGCATCGATCCCGGCTTCCAGTACAACCCGGGGGCGGCCGTGGCCAAAGGGAAGCAGATCCTGGAGGATCGCATCAACCAGCTGCCGCCCGCCATCGCCGGGGAGATCCGCGCCGAGATCGCCAAAGGTGAGAAGCGATGAGCAAAGAGCTGATCTCCATCGAGCACAACGTGCCGGCGATCCGGAAGCAGTTCGAGAAGCTGGCCCGAAAGACCAGCAACACCGGGCCGGTGCGCAAGGATATCGGCGAATACCTGTTGATCGCCACGGCGGAGCGCTTTGACACCCAGACCGGCCCGGACGGTGAAAAGTGGCGGGACGTCACGCGCCGGACCAGAAAGCGCAAGAAGCATCCCAAGATCCTCACCGAGCAGGGACACCTGCGGGGCGACATCCACTACGAGCTGTCGAACGACTCCCTCCTTCTCGGGGTCGGCATCGAGTACGGCGCCATCCACCAGCTCGGGGGCGAGATCAGGCAGGAGGCGCGCTCCGGGGTGGTGACACACTTCAAGAGGGCCGGCAAGGGGCAACGTTTCAGCAAGGCCAAGGACGCCCACTACGGCATGAAGACGAACCACAGGGCCCACACCATCAAGATGCCGGCCCGCCCCTACCTGGGGGTCAGCCGGGCGGACGAAACAGAGATCGTGGAGATCATCGGCGGCTACCTGAAACCGTAACGCCGAAATTTGCCCCGCAAGGGGTCTGAGGGTGCCGGGTGACACACAACCCCGCCCTGAACCATGAAAACGCACCACAGGGAAATTTAAAGACAGTTTAAAGATGGTTTCAGGAGGAGTGAATGGCGACCATTGAGTTTGTCCGCGGCGAGGGAGTGAGCCGCACCTTCAGACTCTGGCGCGACCGCGCCATGACACAGCCGTTCGACCTGACCGGCTACACGGGCAAGTCTGAACTGCGGGTGGTGCCCGGAGAGAGCGGAGCGCCCGCGGCCCAGTTCGCCGTGGAGTGTGGAGCCGACGGCGTCGCGAACGCCGTCCGGCTCTCCCTTCCCTCGGCCCAGAGCGCGCTTCTGGCCGCGAAGAGCTACGCCTTCGACCTGTTCATCGCCCCGGCGGGGGGCGAGCCCACCTGCATCCTGCGCGGGACGGTGCGGGGCGCCGAGAGGGTGACCATATGGCCATAGACGACATCGTAGTCATCGAGGAGGCGGCCGAGCTCCAGACCATCGAGGTGGGGATCCCCGGCCCCCAGGGGCCGCCGGGACCGCAGGGGCCTCAAGGGGTACCCGGCCCGGCTGGCCTCCAGGGAATTCCGGGCGAGCCGGGGCCACAGGGGCCTCAAGGTGATGTTGGCCCCCAGGGGCCGCAAGGTCTGCAAGGACCGGCCGGCCCTCAAGGCCCCGCAGGCCCCAGTGTGTGGGGGGGGATCGGCGGCACCCTCTCCGACCAGGCCGATCTGGCCACCGCCCTGAACGGGAAATCCCCCACGGGGCACACCCACACCCAGGCCCAGTCCCACGGCTCCGCCGACACCGACAGCGCCGCCGCGGCGCTCCATCACACCCTCGGCGCCGGCGCCAACCAGGCCGCCGCCGGCAACCACGGCCATGCCCACAGCGCCCTGACCGGCCTCACCGCCGACGATCACACCCAGTATGCGCTCAAGGCCGGGCGTAGCGGTGGCCAGACGATATACGGCGGGACCGGCGGCGGTGAGTCCCTCGCCTTGCGCAGTACCGGCTCTGCGACAAAGGGACAGCTGGACCTTGCCGGGGTCAAGATCAACGAGGTCCCGACCGGCTATCCCAACCTGGGCGGGGCGCTGATCGACTCCCACCCCGAAGGGGGAGCGATGCTCCTGCCGTACATGTATAACGATCTGGCACATCTGCGGCTCAGAGGGGGCAGCGTTACCAACAATATGGGGATCGCCGACAGCTCCATCGACGCCTGCTTCGACGCTACCCCGGGCTACTGCTATATCACCCCGCCCACCCCGTCGCCCGAGGGGCTGATCATCGAGGTCACCTGTCCCCAGACGTACCGATACGGCAACATCGTCGGCATCGGGTTTGGGTCGGTCGCCTGGAGGACCCGCAGTATCACGCTGGAGGTCTATGACCCGGTGGCCGCCAGCTGGAGCACGGCAGCCGCCGTCACCGGCTGGGCGCAAGGGCTGTTTGCGGTCTCAATCGATAAGGGCGCCACCGGTTTCAATAAAATCCGCTTCACCCTCAGCGACCCCGCCTCTCCGGGTATATCCAGCGGCTTACGCATCGCCCAGATCTTCGTCAACAACTACAACTCCCGCCAGCTGGACGTGGCCTGGATGAGTCGTGCCGGCGGCACGGTCTACGGTTCCACGTATCTCGGCACGGCCAGTGGGGCAAAGGTCGGCGTCGGCACCGACGTTCCCCGCGACAGGCTGACGGTCAACGGTGGGGCCGCCCCCTACACCGACAACGCGTAATCCCTCGGCACGCCCGGGTACCGCTGGTCGCAGCTCTACGCCGGGACCGGCACCATCAATACCTCGGACGCCCGCGCCAAAACGCCGCTCTCTCCCCTCGCCGCCAACGAAATCGCGGCCGCCGGGGCGCTCTGCCGCGAAATCGGATCGTACCGGTTCCTGGCGGCCGTGGCCGAAAAGGGGGAGGCTGCCCGCACCCATATCGGTCTGACCGTTCAGCGAGCCATGGAGGTCATGACAGAGTATGGCCTGGAGCCGCTGCACTACGGGTTCATCTGTCACGATAGCTGGCCGGACGAGGTGGTCGAACACCCGGCCGAGTACGCGGAAGTGTACGTGGAGCCCGTGGTCGACGAAGCGGGCAACGAAATCACGCCTGGATATTCCGTTCGGGGGGAGATGGTCAAGGGCGCCTGGACGGAGGTTGTTCGGCCGGCCGGGGATTGCTACGGGTTTCGCTCGGACGAGCTGTTGTTTTTCCTGCTGCGCGGGCTGGCCTCCGCGGTTTTGAAGTAAGGCACCGGCCACGCGGTAGCAAAAAAATTGAAACGCTTCAGACAGAAATCGGGCCGCGTTGGCCGTATCACATAAGGGCGACTGGAACAGTCGCCCTGGAGGAAAGGAGCGACGATGGACGGATGGGACCTGGTATTTCGCACCGGCCGGCATACCGACGCCAAAGGCAACACCAAAGTATGGACCACCGACGATCTGGACCGGATCGTCAATTCCTTCAACCCCTCGTTCCACGAACCGCCGGTGGTGATCGGGCATCCCAGCGACAACGCCCCGGCCTTCGGGTGGGTCGACGGGGTGAAGCGGGTCGGCAACGACCTGTACCTGCAATACCGGGACGTGGCCGACGAGTTCAAGGAGTGGGTCGGAAAGGGACTGTTCAAGAAGAAGAGCATCGCCCTCTACCCCGACGGCTCGCTGCGTCACGTCGGCTATCTCGGGGCCATGCCCCCCGCCATCAAGGGGCTCCCCAACTTCCAGTTTGCCGACGGCGGACGGGGCGAGGCCGTTACCTACGAGTTCGGCGACTGGGCCGACCAGGTGGAGCTCGGATTCTGGCGCCGGCTCAAGAACTGGGTCATCGGCGAGAAGGGCCGGCAGGTGGCCGACGAACTGTTTCCCGAATTCGAGATGGAAGTGCTGGCGCGTGACGCCTATCAACCGGAGCAGCCGGACACCCCGTGCTGCCCCGCATCCCCCGAGGAGGAGAGTATGAAACCTGAAGAGGTACAGGCCCTGATAGACCAGGCGCTGGCAGGGCAGGCAAAGATGTTCAGCGAGCAGCTGAAGGGAACCGGCGAGGCAATCAAGGGGCTCACGACCCAGATTGCCGAGCTGGGCAAGAAGATCGAGACCGGCGAGCAGGATGCGATGCGGCGCGAATTCCACGAATTCCTGATGACCCCCGCCATGCAGAAACGCATCCCCGAGGGGGCGCGCGCCGCCACGGCGGCCCAGATGATGACCCTGGTGGGGGCCGAGCCGGTCATGTTCGAGGAGGGGGGCGAGCGCAAGACCATCTCGGCCCTGGATGAGTACAAGAAGCAGCTCCAGGCGCTGCCCGAGGTGGTTGCCTTCGGTGAGCACGCCTCCAAAGAGCGCGTGGGAGATCTGGATGCCTCCGGCGCAAAGGAATCGGCCGCCGACTTCGGCGGCAGTGTGAACCGGGATCGTCTCGCCCTGCACAGCAAGGCGCTGGCGTTCATGGAGACCGAGGCCGGCAAGGGGTGCAGCTACGACCAGGCGCTCATCCACGTCTCGAAACAGTAACCATCAACCGTACTAACAGGAGGCATTTATGGCAGGCAGAACTTCAGAGTTGAGGATCGTCGACCCGATCCTTACCACCTTCGCCCGGGGATACAAGAACGCCGCGCTCGTCTGCGACACGCTCTTTCCCTGGGTGGGCGTCGACAAAGAGGCGGGCAAGCTGCCGCAGTTCGGCAAGGAGGCGTTTCGCATCTACCAGACCCTGCGCGCCCTGCGGGCCAAGTCGAACCGGATCAACCCCGAATCCTACGGTCACATCGACGTGATTCTTGAGGAGCACGATCTGGAATACCCCATCGACTACCGGGAGCGCCAGGAGGCAAGTCAGGTGCTCCCCCTGGAGCGCTGGGCGACCAACGTCGTCACCCAGGGCATCCGGCTGCGGTGCGAGAAGCAGTGCGCCGACCTCGCCCAGGACGTGAACAGCTATCCGACGGGCAACAAGATCGTCCTGGCCGGCGGCGACAAGTTCAGCGCCCCGACCACGTCCAACCCCATCGGCGTCATTGAGGACGGCAAGGACGCGGTGCGTCAGCGCATCGGCACCAACCCCAACACCGGGGTGATCGGCTACGAAGCGTGGAAGAAGATGAAGCAGCACCCCCAGTTCATCGACCGGATCAAATACTCCATGAAGGGGGTGCTGACGGTCGACCTCCTCAAGGAGATCATTGAGGTCGACAACATCATCATCGGCGCGGCGGTTTTCGACAACGAGGCCGGGGGGGCCTTTACCGACCTCTGGGCCGACAACATCATCCTGGCCTACGTGCCGCAAAAGGCGAACGATGCGGAGCGCTCGGAGTACGAGCCCTCCTTCGGGTACACCTTCCGCAAGAAGGATCACCCCCTGGTCGATACCCGCGTCGAGGACGGCAAGGTCCAGATCATCCGCAACACCGATATCTTCAAGCCGTACATCGTCGGTGGCGAGGCCGGATACCTGATCAAGGGAACCAACTAACCGGTAGGGGCGCTCGCGCTCGCAGCGCCCCGCTCTTACAAGGAGGCATTCATGCCCAAGTACGTTGTTAAAGGGATCGACATCCGCCTGGGGGGCGAAATCTACCACCCGGGCGACCCCATCGAAATGACCGCAAAAGAGGCCAAGGGGCTCTCGGATTATCTGGAAGAGGCCCCTGCAGAACCCCAGGGAGGTAAAGACAAATGAGAACCGCACAGCCCCTACTCATCACCTCCGTCCCTGCCGCTGCCGACCTGACCAGGTTGCGCTTCGTGGGCTTTGACGGCAACCTCGCCGCCGCCGGGGCCAAGGCCCTCGGGGTGGCCGAAGTCGACGCCGGCGCGGGAGAGCAGGCGTCAGTCTCCACCCACGGCATCCTCCTCGTTACCGCCGGCGGGGTAATCGCCGCCGGAGCAGAGGTGGAGGCCGGCGCCGGCGGCAAGGCGATCACCAAGGCCGCCGGTATCGGCAACGGTTACGCCCTCGACGCGGCCGCCGCCGATGGCGACACCATCCGCATCCTGAGGTAACTGCCACCATGTACACCACGGCGGAGATACTCATCGGGAAGTACGGCAACCAGCACCTGATCCACCTCACGATCAAGGAGCCGACCGGTGCCGAAACGGCCCCCGACCTGGCGGTGATCAACCGGGAGATCGGGCGGGTGGACGGCATCATCGCCGGGTATCTCCGCCAGCGCTACGCCCTGCCGCTGGCCGAGATCCCGGCGGAGCTGGCCGGCTATGCCGAGGATCTGGTGATCGCCCGGCTCTACGGCTACATCCCCGAGCGGGGTATCCCCGAGGACATCAAGGATGCCGCGAAGGCGGCCATGGCCTGGCTGCGGGATCTCCAGAAGGGGCTCGCGACCCTCTCCGTTGCCACCCTGCCGCCGGCGTCAACGGGCGAAGAACCGGGAACCGGCTTTATCCGCACCAGCAAGAGCGCCGCCGACCGGATCTTCGGCGACGCCACCCTCGACCGGTTCACCGGACGAAAGGGGTAGACGATGGATATCCTGAGCCCCGTCGAGGACGCCATCATCGCCCGGCTGAAAGCACAACTCCCGGCGATCCTCGTCCAGCCCTACCCGGACAACCCGGAGATCTGGGAGCCGACCCACCCGGTGGGGGCGCTCCTGGTGCGCTACTCGGACGGCGAGTACTCGCTCCCCCGCGACACCGGCGTCGTGGTCCAGGAGCGCGACCTGATGTTCGAGATCACCCTGGCCCTGTGGAGCCTGCGGGGCAAAAGCGGCCAGGGAGGGCTCTATTCCTATCTGGAGGCGGTGCGCGTGGCCCTCACCGGCTTCGTTCCCCCCCACTGCAGCCGGAAGATGACGCCGGTGGCAGAGGAATTCGTAGGGCGGGGCGGCGGGCTGAAAAACAAGTCCCAACGGCTCTGGCAGTACGCCATCACCTTCAAGACCTCCACCCTCAATATCGAGGTCCTGGAGGAAGAGCAGGCCCCGCTGCTTGCGCGGATCACCGCAATAGACGAGCAACTCAACCAAACCACGGAGGTGCCATAGACATGGCGAAAAAGGATACCAATTACCGCTACGGCGGGCCGCTCTCCGGTGTGACCCTGGATGACGGCCGCGAGGTGATGCTGCACCCGGGGGCCGAGGTGCTGCTTCCGGCAGACAACGACTATGTGAAGACCCTGGTGGCCCAGGGGTTCCTGACGGAAGTGGCGGAGCAGTCCGCCCAACCCTCACCCCCCGCCCTCTCCCCGAGGGAGAGGGAGCCTAAAAATAAGGAGGTGACCGATGCCGGCTAATTTTCTCCATGGTGTCGAAACCATTAACATCGAACAGGGGGGCAAGCCGATCCGGGTGGTGAAGAGCGCCGTGATCGGCATCGTCGGCACCGCCCCCATCTTTCAGGCGGCCACCGCCGATCAGACGATCAATAAGCCGGTCCTGATCCTGAATGATGTGGCCGCCGCCAAGTACTTCGGCAGCGAAAAGAGCGCCGGCTACACCATTCCCAAGGCCCTCAAGGCGGCTTTCAAGAAGGGGGCCGCCACGGTCGTGGTGGTGAACGTCTTCGACCCGGCCACGCACAAATCCTCGGTGGCTGCCGAGGCCAAGACCCTTGGCGCCGACAAGACCGCTACCCTGGAGCACCCCGGCGTGGCCAACGTGGTGGTGAAGAACCAGGCCGGCACCACGACCTACGTCAAGGACACCGACTACACCCTGGATGCCGCCACGGGGGTGATCACCGGCATGGGGGCGACGCTCATCGCCGGCGCGCAGATCAAGGTCGATTACGACTACGCCGACCCGACCAAGGTCCTGGCGGCCGACATCATCGGCACGGTGGACGGCGCCGGCAACCGCACCGGCATGCAGGCGCTGCTCGACTGCTACAGCCTGTTCGGCTTCAAGGCCAAGATCATCATCGCGCCCAGCTATTCCACCCAGAACAGCGTCGCCACCGAGCTGGTGGCCCTGGCCGGCAAGGTCAAGGGGGTGGCCTACCTGGATGCCCCCGTCGGCACCACGGTGCAGCAGGCGATTACCGGCCGGGGGCCGTCCGGCACCATCAACTTCCAGACCTCCAGCCGCCGGGCCATGCTCTGCTTCCCCGCCGTCAAGGTCTACGACGCGGCCACCGCCTCGACGGAACTCCAGCCTTTCAGCCAGTTCCTGGCCGGTATCCGGGCGTGGCGGGACAATGAGAACGGCTACTGGTGGAGCTCCTCCAACACCGAAATCGCCGGCATCGTCGGCATCGAGCGCCCCTTGACCGCCGAGATCAACGACCCCTCTTCCGAGGTGAACGCCCTGAACGAGGTGGGGATCACCACGGTCTTTAACTCCTTCGGCACCGGCTTCCGGGTCTGGGGAAACCGCACCGCCGCCTGGCCGGCCGAGACCGGCGCCGAGGTCTTCGAGTGCGTGCAGCGCACCGGCGACGTGATCGGCGACAGCATCGAGTACTCCATGCTGCAGCACATCGACAAGCCGCTCAATGGCGCCCTGATCGACGCCATCGTGGAGAGCGTGCGGGGGTTCCTGCGCAAGCTGATCGGCGACGGCGCCATCCTGGACGGCACCTGCTGGTACGACCCGGCCGACAACCCGTCGACCGAACTGGCCCTGGGGCACGTCACCTTCCGCTACGACTACATGCCGCCGACTCCGGCCGAGCGGATCACCTTCAAGCGCACGCTCAACCTTGATTATCTGAAGAACCTGGGAGGTAGCCAATAATGGGACAGCTGACCGTTAAACGGATCACCAACGCCAACGCTTACATCGACGGCGTCTCGTACCTGGGAAAGGTCGAGGAGGCGAAGCTCCCCGACGTGGTGGCCACCCTCTCCGAGCACAAGGCCCTCGGGATGGTCGGCAAGATCGAACTGCCCAACGGCATCGACAAGATGGAGATGTCCATGAAGTGGAACTCCCTCTACGGCGAGGTGCTGGAAAAGGCCGCCAACCCGTTCAAGGCGGTGCAGATCCAGCTCCGCTCCTCCCAGGAGACCTTCACCAACCAGGGGCGCACCGAAGAGGTGCCGGTGGCGGTCTTTCTCACCGGCACCTTCAAGAAGTTCCCCCTGGGGGGCTTCAAGCAGCACGACAACGTGGAGGCCGAGACCACCCTCGCCATCACCTACATCCGGCTGGTGGTGAACGGCGTGGACATCGTTGAGATCGACGTCCTCTCCAACATCTACAAGGTCAAAGGGGTGGACCTCCTCGCCCAGTACCGGGCCAACATCGGGGGATAGGAAATCTATCGCTTGACTCGCCCGCGCGAAACGCGCTATAAGCCCCAAAAGTCAGTAAAGAAAAAGGCCCTTTCCGTTCTCCGGAGAGGGCCTTTTTCTTTGATCCGCTTCAGTTCGCTTTCCCCCCGCCCCTGCCGGTAGTATCGCTCCCATCACGCACCAATCACACTGTTCAAGCCAAGGAGTTCCCCATGAAGATCACGAAAGTGGCAGGCGCCAGGAAACCGTTGGAGGTAGAGGAGGTAGAGATTCGCGAATCCCTGGTCGAGGATCTGGTAACGGCCGAGCGGATCGTCGGCAAGACTGAAGGTTTTGAGTTCATACTGGCGGTCCTGTCCCAGGTGGCGCTGTTCGATGGGCAGCCGCAACCGGTCGAGGAACTGCGGAGGTTGTCCAGCAAGGATTTTTTGGCCATATCCAAAGAGCTCGAATTGGCGGATGTCGAGAGCTTGCAGAACGAATTATCTACCTCGTCCGGGAAGGAAGGTTCCGTCAAGAACGCGTAATGGGGATGACCCTGGCAGAGCTGGACTACTGGGTGAGGAAGGTGGACGGCTACATCAGGGAGTTGAACAAAAGGATTGAAAAAGATTAGGGACGCGGCTCTTTCGGGGCCGTAAGCCCCTGCCAGAGTCCCTGGATGGAACCAAACACCACGCCGAGGGCCAGAAGAGCCAGCAGGATGCCCAGGCCACAGAGGACAAGAACCAGTAGGGGCGGGAAGAAACAGCCTGCTACGAGCAGGATTATGATCAGGCCAATGATCCACATGAAAACAATATATCACAGGTTGCCCCAATGAACAGTCTTTTTACCATAGCCCTGATGTTCAAGGCCATCGACCAGGCCACGGCCCCCATCCGCAAGATGGATGAAGCGGTGGGGGGCGTGGGCAAGACGCTGGACGGTGCGGCCGGCAAGAGTGCAGGGCTGAGAAGCGGCCTGGATCGTGCGGGTACGGCGGCCGGCGGGCTGGGGGCCGCGGCGGCCCGCGCCGCGCAACGCTTCAACCAGGCGTTCGACGGCATGATCGCCAAGACCAAGGCACTCTCGGAAAAGATGAAGGAAGCCGGAGAGCGGGCGCAGATCGGCGCGGCGGCAAGCGGTGCCGGGGTGGTGAAGGCCCTGGATGCCTTCAAGACCCTTGAGGCTTCGCAGGTGAATTTGCAGGTGGCCATGATGGGAAAGGGGGGGGTGGTCAACCAGGCCGACTATGCCGAGCTGTCAAGGCTCGCCAGGCAGTTCGGCAAGGATTACATGGGGAGCACCGAGGACTTCTACAAGATGTTCCGTGTCCTCCAGGAGCAGGGCATCAAGACCAAGGACATCCTTTCCGGCACCGGCAAGGCGGTGTCAGATTTTGCGGCGGTCACTGGTGAAGGCTACAACGAAGCGGCTCTGAAGATAGCCAAGTTCCAGGACTCGTTCGGCATTGCCGCCAGGGACATGCCGAAATTCACCGACCAGCTCTCCAAGGCAAAGTTTGCCTTTGGCCTGGATACCACCGAGGTTTACTACGCCATGCCCTATCTGTCCGGCGCGCTCAAGCAGGTGGGGATGCAGGGTCTGGCGGCGTCCAACAGCGTGCTCAGGATGGCGGGGATTATGAGCCAGGCCGGTATTCCGGCCAGCCAGATCGGCGAGTCGCTGAACCAGGTCTTTAACCGCATGGCCGACTTCGACACCCGTCTCAACAAGAAGTCCAAGCAGATGCAGGAAATCCGGGGAATCCTGGCCGGCACCGGCATCGAGCTGAACTTCTGGGACCAGAATGAGAAGTTTGCCGGTGTGGAAAACATGATCGCCCAGTTCGAGAAGCTGAAAGGGCTGACGGACAAACAAAAGATCGAGATCGGCCAGAAGCTGTTCGGCGACGTGGGGGGGAAGGCTGTTGCCATTTTTTCAGAGAAAGGCGTGAAGGGCTGGAAAGAGTCCGAGAAAGCTATGAAACGCCAGGCCGCGCTGTCCGAGCGGGTTGCCGCCATCCAGAAGACTTTAGCCTTTCTGTGGGACAGCTTCACCGGCACGGTCAAGACCTTTGTCGCCGCCATCGGCGAGGCGATTACCAACAGCACCGGCCTAAAGATCATTCTCGGCAAGCTGAATGATGCCTTTGATTTTGCGAGCAGGTGGATTGAGAACCATAAAAAGATTGCTGCGGCAATAGGCATCGCCATGGCGGCTACAGCCGCGCTTACTGCCGGTGTGGTAGCACTGGGCGGCGCGGTCATGGTGGGGGGGTCGATCCTCTCCGCTTACGGCACCGGCCTTTCTGCCATCAAGTTTGCCGCCGGCCCGGCGGTGCGGGAAGTAAAGCTGCTGATCCTGGCCATGCGCGGCCTGAATGCCGCCCAGGTGCAACGCGGCATGTTCGGCGAGATCATCGGCTCCGCGCCGGTTACCAGATCAAGGATCTTCGAGGCAGTGGTGGCCATGAAAGCCTGGAGTGTGGCGCAGTTGTCCGCTTTTCGAGCCAACTTCCTCACCGTGGCCGGACTGAAAGGGATGGCTTCTGCCTTTGGCTCCCATTTGCTCTCCGGTATCCGCCTGGTTACGACAGCCATGCGGGCCTTCAGTCTCTCGATGCTGCTTAATCCGGTCGGGCTGGCCATTGCCGGCATAGCGGCGGCGGCCCTGGTGATCATCGCCTACTGGAAGCCGATCAAGGCGTTCTTCTCCGGATTGTGGCAAGGGTTCAAGGAAGGTTTATCCCCTCTTAAAGAACTCTTCAAGTCGGCCCGGGCCGCAGCCAAACCGCTCAAGGAGATGTTCGCCCCGGTGATCGGCCTCATCAAACAGTTCCTGACGCCGCTGGGCTTCACTAACAAGACCCTTTCCACCACGGCGCTGATCGGCAAGGGGATCGGCTACATTCTGGCCATGGCCTTCACCATGCCGATCTATGCCATTACCGGCATTCTCAAGGCAATCAGGATGCTGTTCACCAGTACGAAACAGTTCTTCTCAGCCGGTGCAAACATCGTCAAATCCATTGCCCAGGGGATCACATCCGCAATTTCACATCCGGTGGAAGCGATCAAGGGCGTTGTCAAGAGAATCCGCAATTTCCTCCCCTTCTCCCCCGCCAAGGAGGGGCCGCTGCGGGACATCAACCGCGTCCGGATCGTCGAGACCATCGCCGAGAGCATGCGCCCGGCGCCGTTGGTGAAGGCGATGAAGGCCGCCACGGCGGCGGCCATGATCGCGGCCGCGCCGGCCACGGTTCTGGCGCGGCCCGCGACCGCACCCGGCCGCCCGGCGGTGCAGTCCCTGGCCCGTCCCTCGGCGTCGGCACCGGCGGGTGGAGCGATGCAGATCTCCTTCTCGCCGCAGATCACCATCCAGGGGGGTGGCAATACCGACCAGGTAAGACACCAGGTGAATGAGGCCATGACCATCTCCTTTGCCGAGTTCGAGCGCCTGATGAAACGCTACGAAGAGCAGCGGACCCGGAGGAGCTTCTGATGTTCGCGCAACTGGGCGATATCCGCTTCGAGCTGATCACCTACTTCGACGGCCTGGAGGGGAGCCAGGCGTACAACTTCGCCGAGCACCAGGTGATCGAGGGGAAGCCGAGGCTTCAGTACATCGGCGACGCCCTGGAGACCGTCAGCATCGCCCTGAAGTTCCATGTCGCCTACTGCGACCCGGCGTTTGAGTACCAGCGGCTGCGGGAGGCGGGCGCCATACACCGGGCGCTCCCCTTCGTGTTCGGTAACGGCCTCTACCGGGGGCGTTACGTCATCGTCGAGATCACCGACACCGTGGAGGCCACGGCCGCCGACGGCACGGTGATCGCCGTGGAAGCCAAGTGCAGCCTCAAGGAGTGGGTGGACGACACCCCCCTGGTGATCAGGAAGCAGGCAAAGAAGGACAAGGCGCCGGCCCGCAGGAAAAACGGCAAGCGCCACACCAAGGCCAAGAAGGAGGAGGTGCCGCAGCTCTCCGCCGCGTCCCGGGCGGCCGGCTTCCGGGTGGTTGACAAGAACAGGATCGTGCGGATGGGCAAGTAACCCTCACCCTATCCCTCTCCCAAAGGGAGAGGGGATTCAATTCGCCCTTGTGGGCGGGAAAGAGCCGGGTTTGAAGACAGACGTCCTGGAACATATCACCCGCGACGGTGACCGGTGGGATCTCCTGGCGTGGGAATACTACGGGGACGCCACCCGTTACGAGCCGATCATCGCGGCCAACCCCGAGGTGATGATCACGCCGATCCTCCCGGCAGGGGTGCGGCTGGTGATCCCGATCATCGAGGACGCCGAGCTGATCGACAGTGAGGAGCTGCCGCCATGGAAACGCTAGCGTCGCAGCCGGTCCGCCAGCCGGTCTGGATACTGGAATACGAGACAAAGGACATCTCGGTCGCCATCGCCCCCTATGTGCTGCAGGTGATCTACATCGACAACCTGGCCGGGGAATCGGACGAGCTGGAGATCAACATCGAGGACCGCGACCACCGCTGGAAGAACACCTGGGCCCCCGCCAAGGGGGACCGGATCAGGCTCACCATCGGCTACCGGGGGGAGACGATGCTTCCGTGCGGCGATTTCCAGGTGGACGAGATCGAGTACAACGGCCCCCCCGACACGGTCTCCATCCGCTGTCTGGCGGCCGGAGTGACCGAGAGCCTGCGCACGAAGAACTCCCAGGCCTTCGAGGGAATGACGCTGCGCAAGATCGCCGAGCGGATCGCCGCCGGCCACGGCCTGACGGTGAGCGGGACGGTGCCGGAGATCCGGGTCGAGCGGGTGACGCAAAACAGGGAAACGGACCTGGCGTTTCTGAAACGCCTGGCCTTAGCCTACGGTTACGTCTTCAGCGTGCGCGGCACCCAGCTCGTCTGGCACGAACAGGAGCGCCTCGATCAGGCCGACGCCGTGGCCGTTGTCCGCCGCACGGGCCTTGCCGGCTCCTATACCCTGCGCACCAAAAGCAGCCAGGTCTACCGGGGGTGCCAGGTGAGCTACTTCGACCCGAAGAAAAAGAAGCTGATCACCCACACCTTCAAGGCCGCCGGGATCACCACGGGCGACGTGCTGAAGCTGACCGAGCGGTGCGAGAGTAAGGCCCAGGCCGAAATCAAGGCGAAAGCCGCCCTCAGAAACGCAAACGGCCGCCAGGTGGAGGGAACCCTTCCGCTGCAGGGCGATCAGCGGCTGGTGGCCGGGCTGAACGTAACGCTGGAGGGTTGGGGAGTCCTGGACGACACCTTCCAGGTGCTCAAAAGCCGGCACGTCATGGAGCGGGGCGGTGGGTACCGGACCGAGATCGAGGTCTCCACCACCAGCGCCGCCAAGGCAGGGATGAAGAACCTGCGCAACGAGAAGAAGTTCACCAGGGGGAAACCATGAAGATCGGCATCGTCGTAGACCTTGACCCTGCCACCTGCGCGGCCCGCGTCCAGTTTCCGGACCTTGACGGCATGGTCTCCCACTGGCTGCCGGTGGTCCAGCCCAAGACCCTCAAGGACCGCTTCTACCACATGCCGGACCGGGGGGAGCACGTGGTCTGCCTCCTGGATGAGAACGCCGAGGCCGGGGTGATCCTGGGGGCGATCTACTCGGAAGCCGACAAGGCGCCGGTGACGAGTCCGGACAAGTGGCACGTGACGTTCGACGACGGGACGATGCTTGAATACGACCGGGCCGGCCACAAGCTGACCGCCGACGTGAAGGGGGATGTGGCCATGACCGCCACCGGCACGGTGACCAGCGACAGCCAGGGAGCCACTACCATCAAGAGCGCCACGGGCATAACGCTGATGGCACCGGCCATCAACATGCAGAGCTATGCCGGGGGGAGCGCCAGCGGCACCCTGACCGGGACACTGCACGTGACGGGGCAGATCAAGAGCGATGATCAGATCGCCGATTTCAAGCGGTCAATGGAGGCCGACCGGGGGGTCTACAACGGCCACACCCACAATGACCCGCAGGGGGGCACCGTCGGTCCGCCCAACCAGGGGATGTAGATGACGATCCGCACAGACAGCATAACGTCGGCCGAGTGGTCGCCGAAGGTGGGAAGCCCCGGGGAGGTGGTTGAGGATCTGGCCGACATCGACCAGTGCATCGGGATCATCCTCACCACCCGGCCGGGGTCCGATCCGCACCGCCCCCTGTTCGGCTGCGATGCCTGGCGGTACCTGGACGCCCCGGCATCGGTCGCCATCCCCAACATCGTCCGCGAGGTGGTGGACGCCGTGGAGATGTGGGAGCCGCGCATCGATCTGGTGCGGGTGGTCCCGGCGGTCTCGGGGGGACAGGTGACCATCAGCATCGAATGGAAACTGAAGGTGGATGAGAAGGCTGCATCCACATCGGAGGTGAAACTTGTCCGGCCTGCCTGAACCGTCGTTCATCGAGCGAGATCCCAACACGATCACCGCCGAGGTGGTGGCGCAGTATGAGGCCGCCTCGGGCAAGACCCTGCAGCCGGCTCAGCCCGAGATGCTCCTGGTCAACCTGGTCGCCTACCGCGAGACGCTGATCCGAATCGCCATCCAGGCGGCGGCGAAGCAGAACCTGCTCGCCTACGCCGCCTTCCCCATGCTCGACTATCTGGGAGAGCTGGTGGGAGTCACGCGGCTGCCGGCCCAGGCTGCCCGCACGACGCTTCGTTTCACCCTGGTCTCCGCCCAGAGTTTCGACGTGCCCATCCCGGCCGGAACCCGGGTCGAGGCGAAGGACGGCAAGGCGGTGTTCGCCGCCGAGTTCGATCTGACCATTGCCGCCGGCCAGGTGTCGGCCGATGTCGCCGCCGTGGCCGAGAGTGCCGGAGTGAGCGGCAACGGCTACCTGGCCGGGGAGGTGAACAACCTCCTCGATACGGTGGCCTGGGTGCAGGGTGCCGCCAACACCGCCACCACCAGCGGCGGGGCTGACGAGGAGGATGACGACCGCTACCGGGAGCGGATCAGCACCGCCCCCGAAGGCTTTTCCAACGCCGGGAGCCGGGGCGCGTACCGCTTCTGGGCCATGAGCGTTCACCCCGACATCATCGACGTGGCCATCACCAGCCCGAGTGACGGGGTGGTGAACGTCTATCCGCTGACCAGGTACGGCAATCCGGATGCGGCCATGCTGAATCTGGCGGCGGGAGTGCTCACCGGCGAGAAGGTGCGCCCCCTGACCGACAAGGTGAACGTCCTGGCCCCGACCCGGGTCGACTTCTCCCTGGAGGTGTCGGTGACCGTCTACGCCTGGGCCGATACCGCCACTGTCCAGGGGGAGGTGGAAACGGCACTCGATTCGTTCGTCGCGGACCTCAAGACCAAGCTCGGCAAGGATATCGTCTCCAGTCAGCTGATCGCGGTTGCGGCCAGTGTGTACGGCGCCTACAGGGTGGTTCTCACCCTGAAGGATGCGGGGGGCCTCCCCTTCACCGACAAGCCGGTGGCAGACAATGAATGGGCAAACTGCACCGCCACGACAGTCACCATGGCGGGGGTAACCAATGGCTGATCGGAGGCTGATTCCGGAGAGTATCCGTGACGCCTCCACCCTGGCGTTAAACGAGATCATCGACCGTATGGGGACGGTGGATATCACCCCGCTGCTGGTCTACCTGGTCGATAACGTGGCGGCCTCGGCGCTGCCGCATCTGGCGGAGCAGTTCCACATCACCGGCTACGAGGGGTGGCGGCTGGCAACCACGGATGCCGAGCGCCGCTCCGTCATAGGCAAGGCCATCGACAAGCACCGCTTCAAGGGAACCCGTTACGCCATCCAGACCGCCCTCAACTCCCTCGGGATCACCTGCACCATCCAGGAGTGGTTCGACTACGGCGGCCCCCCCTACCATTTCAAGGTGACGCTGGACGTGACTTCTGCCGAGGTCT
Organism: Deltaproteobacteria bacterium; assembly: GCA_021847245.1. Classification (GTDB taxonomy): domain Bacteria; phylum Desulfobacterota; class Desulfuromonadia; order Geobacterales; family Geobacteraceae; genus Geobacter. Next base: position 35,568 of record JAJZUC010000019.1, read on the forward strand.
CGGCCGAGACGCTCATCCTGTTCGATGCCTATATCCAGGAGTACAAGAACGTCCGCTCGGTGCTCGACACGGTGGAGATCAACCTGGCGGTGGACGGCCAGGTGCCGGTCGTTGCCTGTGGGCTGCAGTCGAGCGAAATCATCACGGTTTATCCGGGCTAGGAGAAACGCATGCCGACAACCTACTACACCAAGGTAACCACCAGCGGCCAGAACAAGCTCGCCGCAGCGCTTGTCAGCCAGACCCCGGTCCCGCTCACGCACTTCGCCGTGGGGGACGCGAACGGCGCCTACTATGAACCGACCGGCAACGAAGCGGCGCTGGTTCACGAGGTGTGGCGCGCGGCGGTGAACCGGGTCTACCAGCACCAGAACAACGCCAACTGGGTCGTGGTGGAGGCGATCATCCCCGCCTCCCAGGGGGGCTTTGACATCCGCGAGGCGGCCGTCTTTGATGCTGAGGGCGATATGATCGCCATCGGCAAGTATCCGCTTACCAACAAGCCCCTCCCCGGCTCGGGCTCCGAGAAGGATCTCTACGTGCGGCTGATCATGCAGGTGACCAACGCCACCACCGTGCAGCAGACCATCGACATGTCGCTGGTGCTGGCCACCAAGGAGTACGTCGACGGCCGCGACTGGAAGGGGTCGGCCCGGGCCGCCACTACGGGCAACATCGCCCTGACCGGTCTGCTGATCCTGGACGGGGTGCAGCTGGCGGAGGATGACCGCGTTCTGGTGAAGGATCAGGGCGTCGGGAGCCAGAACGGAATCTACGTCGCCAAGAGCGGCGCCTGGCAACGCGCCCTCGACGCCGACAGCGCCCTGGAGGTGACCGCCGACATGGTGGTGATCGTCGAGGAGGGGGCGGTGAACAGCGACACCATCTGGCTGCTCACTACCAGTGCCCCGATCACGGTCGGCACCACGGCGCTCACCTTCACCAGGATCTTCCCGGACGAGTCGGTCCGGACCATTTCCGACGCCGCCGCCCCCACCAGCGACACCGGCACCCCAACCACCCTCTTCGGCTGGATCGCCAACGTGATCAAGGGGATCACCGGCAAGGCCAGCTGGCGGACCGCGCCGGCCACAACGCTTGAGGCCGCCAAGGGGCACATGGACGCGAGCGCTCCCCACGCAGGCCATGTGAACCACGCGCTCGCCACGGCGGCCAACGACATGCTCGTTGCCTCCGGTGCCGGTACCTTCGTCAAGAAGACCCTGGCCGAGGTGAAGGGCATCCTGGGGCTTGGCGATGCCGCCTACAAGAACACCGGCACGGTTGCCGGGAGCGTCGCCGCCGGCGATCACGGCCACGGCAATACCGCCGCCATCGGCGGGCCATATGCGCTCAGTGGCCATAACCACAGCGGGACCTACGAACCGGCCAACGCCAACATCCAGAGCCATATTGCGGCGAACGCTCCCCACGCCGGCCATGTGAACCACGCGCTCGCCACGGCGCCCAACGACATGCTCGTTGCCTCCGGTGCCGGCGCCTTCGTCAAGAAGACCCTGGCCGAGGTGAAGACTATCCTGGGGCTTGGCGACGCCGCCTACAAGAACACCGGCACGTGGGCCGGGAGCGTCGCCGCCGGCGATCACGGCCACGGCAATACCGCCGCCATCGGCGGGCCTTATGCCCTCAGTGGCCATAACCACAGCGGGACTTACGAACCGGCCAACGCCAACATCCAGAGCCATATCTCGGCCAGCGCACCACATGCCGGGCATGCCTTGTTAGGCCATGGGCATGCAAACGATGCCAATATTGGCGGGCCTTTTGCCCCCAGTGGCCATGGGCATGCCAACGACGCCAGCATCGGCGGACCGTTCAAGCTCGCCTCGGTATTCAACTGGGCCGGACAGGCGGGGCAGCCGACCTGGTTGTGGGGCTCAAACGACGGGTCGAGCTACTACGTCTGGAACCCTGCGAATTTCAGCGTTAGTAACGCAACTACGGTGGGAGGAAGGGCTGTTACCACGGGGCATGGCGCAGGGCTGGTGCTTGCGGCCGGAAGTCTGGGCTTTTTGGGCACAATTGCCGAGTATACCTTCCCCGGTGGTATTTCCTCTGTAACTATCTCGGGATTGGACGGCAACACCCATGAGATGTACGAGCTGATCATCTTTGGCCAACGCGCCTCGGCGGGGTTCAGTCCCTTGCTTGTGCGGTTCAATGGCGACGCCGGCGCGAACTATGCGTATAACACGACCATTGCTAATCTTGGCGGACAAACATCGTTGCATATAGGGTATGCAGCCTCGTATAACTTCCACTACCACTGCCGGATACAGGCCCGCGCAATTGGCGGCGCCCGGACTATGGCCCATTATGGTTGCGATCATGATGGCTCTAACCATGCTTGGCAACACGGTATCGGTAGCTGGCTTAATGGCGTTGATAACTTGACTAACCTGACGGTTTTCCTGACTGCCGACACCTTCAAGGCAGGTACTCGCCTTGTTCTGAGAAGGCTCTGCTAGAAGGCTCTGCTGAGCCTAAAGTCATACTGAGGAGGCTGTTGAGATGGCAGAAGAACGTGGGATTGCTCTTGAAATTGACGTAACCACTGGAGAGAAGAGAGAGGTTGGGCTTGCAACCTTCACCGTCGAAGAGCTTAGGCAGGCCAAGCTCTTCGAGATTCATGCCGCATTCGACAACGCTCGGACAGGTAGCGTGAAAGTAACGGTAAACGGCCGAACTTATCTTATGGACGCCGGCGAAGAGCATGCGGTGCGGCTTAAGCACGGCGTCGAACTGGCTGAAATGAGCGGCGCACAAACAATCACGGTAACAGATTACGATAATGTCGAACATCCTGACGTGCCGTTGGCCGAGGCCCTGGAAATCGCCCGTCAGATGGGAGTTGACTACGCCTTGAAGCGCGAAAGGAAGAATCAACTGCGCACGGAGATCCTTGCCGCCAGCGCGGAACAACTGGCGACGATCGCTTGGTGACATTTCAAAATCGATTCAAGGGGAGTTAAATGAGGAAAGAAGAAAGGAAGCGACCGGCCCGTGTGAGGGCACGAACCGGCCGCCCGGTTGGCCTACAAAGAAGTGGGCCAGAGGATCGGTCGATCAGAGAGCGCCGTAGCAAAATACCTTCAAGCTCAAGGCAAAGGTGGCTTCGCGAGGCCCCTAAAAGGAATGAAATGACCTAACCAGGTTAGTGAGTTTTTAAAGGGGCGAAACCGCCCCTTTAAAATATTTTGCACAACGATAATGCAAATCAACTTCAAAAAAATCCACTGCCAAACCAAGTGTAAATTTACTGCCAAACCAATCGGCGCGCTACAATTCGGCCGAAAAAAGTGTAGTCATTTGTAGTCACCGCCGAAACGAAAAAAGGCTTCACGGATAATCCGCGAAGCCTTGATTTTTCTGGTGCCCAGGGACGGAATCGAACCGCCGACACGAGGATTTTCAGTCCTCTGCTCTACCGACTGAGCTACCTGGGCGAAAAGAGCTTTAGTTTATAAACTGAAGCCGGGATGGTGTCAATATTTTTTTGCCGGCAACGGCGCCGGCACGGGGATTTCCACTCCCCGGCTCCTACGCTCAGGCCCGGGAGATGAAGCGGTAGTCGCGGGTGTCGACCTTGATCTTCTCGCCGATTTCCAGATAGGGGGGGACCTGGAGGGTGAGGCCGGTTTCGAGGGTCGCCTCCTTGGTCTGGGCGGTGGCGGTGGCGTTCTTGATGACCGGCGGGGTGTCGATGATGGTGAGCTCCACCACCTGGGGCGGGTCGACGCTGACCATCCGTTCCTGGAAGATGCCGAGGGTGACCTCGGTGCCGTCCACGAGGTAGTACCGGATTGCCTCGAAGGCCTCGGCGTCCATCTCGAACTGCTCGTAGGTCTCCAGGTCCATGAAGACCCCTTGGGCGCCGTCGGCGTAGAGGAACTGTCCCTTGTGGCGCTCGAAGTCGGCCTCCTCCACCTTGTCGCCGGAGCGGAAGGTCTTCTCCAGCACCTGGGCGGTGAGGAGGTTGCGGTACTTGGTCTTGACCATGGTGTTGGCCCCCCGGGCGGAGGGGGACTGGAAGTGGACGTCGAGGATGAGGCACGGCGCGCCGTCGAGCTTGATGACGAGGCCGCGCTTGAAGTCGGACGTGGTGAGCATGATGTGGTTCTCCTT
>JAJZUC010000020.1 GCA_021847245.1 Deltaproteobacteria bacterium
ACGGGAGAACGATACCAAGGGCAAGACCAAAAAGAGCTTCAGGTTGCATATGCGTTCAAGACCTCCGGGTTATGGAATGGCGCCCGATCATACCACAACCCACTCAATTCGACGAAGAGCCTTCATTATTGGGTGGCTTTGTGATCGATACAGACCTGCACACGATTAAATCAGGAGTCCAATAAATTATCCAGGCAAGGAGTCCCAACAGGAGTATAACAGTGCAAATTAGTATATTTTTCATCGCAAATATGCCTCCGTAGTCTCTTTGTCGAAGTGCCCTACCTCCTGTGCAACCGTTCCCTTGGCGTCATCGTAGTTCATGCCGTTTCGCTGTAACTCATCCATCCGCTCCTGAGCGTAACTGTGGCGCAGGCCGTGCGCTCCGTTGGAAAAGCTAAGCTCCCGCTGGCTCGCCGCTGAAAAGCTCTGACTCCAGGCCCGGCCTCCGGCCAGGTCGTAGTGCTGCATGTAGTTCACTCCCCGGTCGCTCACCTGCCGCGGCTCGTTAAGGCGCGTAGCCTCCAACTGCGCCGCCAGCTCCCTCGACAGCAGGACCTCGCGTACCAGCCCTCCTTTCCCATCCACCGTGTACCGCTCACCCTCTCGGCCGGCGAAACGGTCCGCGCTCCACTCCCGATGAGTAGATGGTGGACGCTCGTTAGCCGGGCGGATCGTCAACAGCTCATGTGCTCTCAGACCCGCGTTGTGGGCAATCCGAGTGCCCAGGCTGTTCCGTTCCGACTGAGCGGAGGCGATCCGCTCGACTTGGGCGGTGGTGTAGCTCCGGGTGGAGAGGTGGGTTTCCCGCTCGCTCTTCACGACTTCAAGCCGTACACCAAGGTGCATCTGCATCGCCTGGCGGTCGAGATCGAGGGTCTTCTGGGATACCAGCGCTGCCCGGTCGGCAAGGTACTGCTGTGCGATCTCGACGGTCAGGCTGCGGAGATCGCCCAGCCGATGTGCCTGCTGGTAATCGGCAACCCCCTTGAGGGCCTGCTCGTATCCCCGTGCCGTGCCGACGCTGTGAATTCTGCCGTCGTCCCGGTGGTCGTGACGCCCTTTGCCCAGGGCGACTTTCTGGGACACGGCGTGCTCTGACTGCGCCTTTGGTGATCGGAAGCTCGGCATACCTTTCCCTTTACCTGTCCTCGTCGGACAGGGGTGTTCCCTGTTCCGTTGCGACAGCCTGCGCCTCGTTCAACTCCGGCAGCTTTTTCAAGTAGCGGTCTATGGAGCTGCGATTGACCTTGCAACGGTGGTACACCCGCAGCCACTCGGCAAGGTCGGCGCAGGAGGCGCCTGCCCGTTTCATCGCGACAAGCTCGGCGCGGTACTTGTCGAGGCGGCTCTTGCGATAGAGCTTGCGCCTCGCCTCGGCGCGACGGGCGCGGATATGTTCCACCTCCGCCTGCGCGTCAAATGTCTCATCCCCCTTGATCATACTGCTGTCCTCCCTAATTTGTCGCGCCTACCCCGCTAGACCCGCGCCGATGCTCTCCCCGCGCTGTGTCCGCGCATGCTGACACAGCGCGGGGACTGAGGGGGCGGTACAAGCACCGGCAAATTTCGTTCTTGCCGAACAGTTGGAAACCATGCCGGCGGCGGCCAATGTGCCCCCCTCAGTTTCCGCTCCGCGCGTCAGCGCGGATAACCAGGAACGCCAGCAAGTGCAGGCGTTCCGCAGCCCGGCATTCTGCATCATGCCGGGACAGGCCGCCGTCATGCTCCATGACGGCGGCGCGCTCCTCCCACAAATCCCAAAGGCGGCCGATATGGTGCCGGTCATACTCCTCGCAATGCCGGGCAAGCAGCTCCCGCTGCAACGGCAGATTGTCGGCCGTAAGGCCTACGATCACTGCCGCCAGGTCATCGATCACTCCCCGCGTCCTGAGTTCCCCGGTTTCGGTCAGCCAGGCTTCCGGTGCTTGCGGGGAGGAGATCGCCTCAACCTTCCCATTCAGCTTTTCCAGAAGCGCCGGGGAAATTTCAATGATCTGCCCCGCCGGGATGATCCCTTTTGTCGTTGGGAATGGTTCAATGACCAGCGCCCTCATAACGGCAGCTCCAACAGATCATCTTCGGTCAATACTATGGCTGCCGTTTCGGGGGATTTATCCGTAACACCGTCACAGGCCGCATTGGTGGCGGGTTTACCTGTGACGGATTGCGTGACGGTTTCCGTTACGGAAAAAATCGGTAACGATTTATCCGTCACAGCTGAAGCCGCATGAATACTGACTTGTGACGGTGTTACGGATAATTCAGGGGGGGTAGATAGGTATCTGGAAAAAGCTTCTCTGAATTGCTCCAGGGTATATCCCTTGGCGGTCTCGATGCCGAGACGGATGGTATGGGAAAGGATGCCGTACTCCTTGAGTCGCTTTGCCACCTGCCGGGGTGAGATGGCCTGGCCCCGGTTGAAGGTGGCCCAGGGCTTCTCCTCATCGGCGCACAAGAGCCGGATCAGTTCCGCCGTGGTGATCCGGTCCCGGTTGGCGCCGAAGATCTCCCGGATGTCGGCAAGTAGTTCCGTGCCGACCGTCTGCGCTGCGGTTTCGCTGTCCGACAGTTTCAGCGCCGCCACGGTCCCGAGCTGCAGCCATTCATTGCCGGCTGACAGGGCAATGGCCAGGAGCGGCTCCCAGTTGTCCTGCGCCCGGTCGTTGAGGCTCTGGGGAAGCGCTGGCCGGGCCTGGCGAACCTGATCGCGGTAATCTTCGGCAAAGCGGGCCAGCTTGGACCGCAGGTCGGCAAACAGATTCGGTTCGGCATGGCGAATGCGGTCAACCTCTTCGTGGGGCATTTTGCGCCGCAGTTCCAGAATCACCGACCGGTCCATCAGGGTATCGGCCACATGGCCGATACCGGCCAAGGCCTTGGCGCCCCAGGTGTTGAACTTGGTCGGGGTGAAATTGTCACCGACGGTGCGGATGACATAAGCGCTCTCGCGAGTATGGCCGCTGTTCAGGAGTCCCCTCAGCTCTTCATTGTCCTTCATGAAGGCGTCGGCCTCATCGATCAGGAGCGTGGGACACCAGGCGTCGATGGTGCGGTACAGCGCTGCCGGGGAGATGCTGCTCGTGGTGATAGCCCTGGCCGTCAAACGCCCCAGGAGAAACAGGAGTTGCGACTTGCCGCACCGCTTCTCGGGTGCGGTGATGATCGCCAGGGGCGCGACCGGCACCACATCGATGAACCAGGTCATGGCGGCCCACAGGGCGACCGCGTGGGCGGTCTCCTTTTCGCAGACGATAAAGCGCCGGACTGTGGCGGCAATGTCGGTCAGAAGTTGTGCCGCATCTACTTCATCCGGCCAGGGTTCCACCTCGACAAAGGGAAGGTCATCGGCAACGGTTCCCTTGCGGGCATCCTTGACAGCGGCATCTAAGGTTGCAGGCCGGACGCCAAGTGCCTTTGCTTCTTGCCTGCGTACCTGGTCGTATTGCAGGGGGGAGAGCTTTGACAATCTCTCGATTACCGCTTCGAGCGGGTAATCGGGGGGGACGGTTTCGGAGGGTGAGGCAGGGGCAGGCGTGGTCGCGGCTTCGATGCAGTCCTTGACCGCCTCCGGCCTTGCCAGCCGGGCCAGGTCGTTGAAGTCGGTATCATTCTCTGTCCGGGTTGCAGGGAAACGGGGAACAGCAAGGAGGCCGGAAACGGCTCGCGCCGCTTCGGTGGCTTTCGTCAGGCCGGGGTTTCCGTTGGTGACATGATCGTCATCGGCGCACAGGACAAGAACGGTGTCTGGGAATTTCGCCCGCAATGCCTCGGCAACCGGTTTCAGGTTGCCGGCGGTGAAGGCGCAAGCCACGGCATGGCCGGTAATCTCATGGAGGGTAGCGCCGGTGGCGTAGCCTTCGGCGATCAGTATTTTGCCGTTTGCTTGGCCGATGATGTGGTAGCAGCCAGTTAAGGCGGTGCCGGCCTTGAACCTCTTGGTGCCATCAGACAGGATGAATTGCAGGCCGTGCATGGTCCCCGTGCTATCATACACCGGTACCAGGAGCGAGTTCCGCAGCTGCTTGATGCCATGGGGCTTGATCCCCTTTGCCGCCACGTAGGGATGCTTAGCAGCAACGTCCCGGCCTTTCTCCCAAAGTTTCGCTGATTTCTTCCGGCATTCCTGCCGGATCGCCTTCTCAATGGCGGCTGCCTCTTCCTTTGCTTGTTTCACTCGGACTAGGAAGGCGGCCCGTTCCTTGGCAGTCCTGGGAGCATTGGCCTGCCAGGTTTCGGAAATGCCGGAACGCCAGCAGCCGAATACCCCGCCTGTGCCGTCATCGAAGAGTTTGAACCAGCCGGCCTTATCTCCCTTCCGGTCGCTGGTGGCAAACCTGACCAGTTTGCCTGGTACCATCTCAGGAGAGGAAGGGGCGCCGCCGGTGGCCCTCCAGATTGCGTTGAGAAAACTCTCAGTATTCACGATGCCTCACCTTATTACGGCTGCCCATCGATAAGCGCTCTGATATCTGAAACCCGCCAGGCGGTTGTCCTTGGACCGAGCTTTACCGGTTTCGGGTAGCGGCCTGAAGCTACCCCAGCTAGCCAGCTCGACCTGCTTACAGGTATGAGAGGAGGGATAGGGGGGTCAGCTTTGGGGTCACCGATGATATTGCGGAGTCTGACAAAGCCGGTTTCCGGCAAGGTGGTGATGCGCATACGCTTTTCCTCCATTGGTTTTGGGGTGATGATTGACGACAACCAGCCAAAGGCAAGCAAACAGGTTATTGGCAGGTGCCCAACGGGTAAGTGCTGTAGCAAATTGATAACGAGGTTTACGGTGAGAATGGCCGGATCGGATGAGACTAGCGCATCATTGCCAAGACCGGCGACATGATGGCTTGGTGGAATGATTCGATTTTGTGGGGGTGGAATTGGAACTGAACGCATAGTATCACGAAGTCTCATGCGGTGGCCCCCGCCAAGTTGAGCGGGATTATCCTATATGAGACCTCATAATACTAATTCAGACGGTAGCGTCAAGTAAAAAATGCAATAAAATCAATATGATACGATGAGAAACCTACTGAAACGCTCTAAAACATCATGGGCATGACGCGGTCATTATCTGGATGCCCGGTCGGATAATTGTATGACTTTTGCTCCTACTTTAAGCCCGTCAAGGTAGTCGGCCCATTGCTGCATCATCTTCTTCCGTTCTGCCAGATGGGTCGTCCGATTATACGCTCTGCCAAGCCTGTCGGGAACGGCATGTGCAAGTTGCGCCTCGATTGCGTCGGGCGTGAATTGCAGAATCTCATGCAGCATGGTTCTTGCCATTGCTCTGAAGCCATGGCCGGTGATTTCAGTCTTATCAAAACCCATTCGACGCAAAGAAGCGTTGACGGTATTCTCGCTCATACAGCGCAAGGGTGAGCGGTGACAGGGGAATACGTACTTGCTGTGTCCGGTCAATAGCTGAAGCTCCTTCAGGATCGCCACGACTTGCCGCGACAGCGGCACAAGGTGCGGTTGCCGCATCTTCATCTTTTCGGCGGGAATGTTCCAGGTTGCCGCGTCAAGGTCGAACTCCGACCATTCGGCTTTTCTCAACTCACCAGGACGAACGAAGACAAGAGGCGCAAGCTGCAAGGCGCACTTGACGATAAAGGAGCCTTCAAAAGCGTCAATGGCGCGGAGTAGGGGAGTGACCTGTTTCGGGTCTGTTGGTGCCGCCATGTGGGTATATTTGACGGTAGGAAGGATTTTCCGCAGGTCGGCCGCCGGGTTGTTCTCGATCTTCCCGTGAAGCTTGGCGTAGTGGAAGATGTGATAGAAGGCGGTCTTTATCCGGTGGGAGGTCTCAAGGGTACGGATGGCCACCCTTTTCAGTATCTCCACAATTTCGGGGGTCTTGATGTCGGCAATCGGCTTGTTGCCGATGAAAGGGAAAACATCCTGCTCAAGTCGCTTCAGGAGGCGCTCGGCATGGTTATCCGACCAATCCGGCTTTGAGTTCGCATGCCATTCGCGGGCAACCGCTTCAAAGGTGTTCGCTGTCGCCTCGACCTGTGCCGCTTTCTGGGCCTTTTTGATCTCGCCGGGGTCAACGCTGTTTGCGAGGAGCTTGCGGGCGTCCTCGCGCCGCTGCCGTGCCTCGGCTAAGGTGATAGAAGGGTATGCACCAAAGGCTAATGTCCGGCGCTTGTCGTTGAATCGGTAGTCACAGCGCCATAACTTCCCGCCGGTTGGGGTAACAAGAAGATAAAGACCGCCGCCGTCCGCCAGCTTGTAATCTTTCTCCTTCGGTTTAGAGTTCTTCACTTGAAGTTCTGATAAAGGCTGAATCCGCTTTGGCATTGGCTTCACTCCTTTTGACGGTATCCATTTCCCCATTTTGACGGTATTACCCCAAAAGTACCGTCAAAAAACTTGGATTTCATCATACCAAAGCGAATTTTATTGGACAATACAAAAAGAAAAAGCCCTGATTTCTCAGGGCCTTCCGTACTACTTAATACTTCTTTGGATTGTTAAATGGTGCCGAAGACTGGACTCGAACCAGCACACGGTTGCCCGCACAAGATCCTGAATCTTGCGTGTCTACCAATTCCACCACTTCGGCGTAAGGACTTAGATTACTATCATTGATGCCGGATGATTGCAAGGAATTTTTTCGTCGGCCCTTTCTGCCGGGGCTCTCGTGTCCGGGCCGATGTGCGAGAGCGGCTGCCTCAACGCCCTGCGCCTGAAGGCGGTCGGAGAAACCGGAGACATTTCAGTAGCTTGTCGTAGGTGAACGGTTTGCCGAATACGGCGCTGATGCCGGCCGTCGCTGCCCACTGACGAACCTGGGTGGAGCTCTGGCCTGTCGCAAGGATGACCGTCAGTTCCGGCCGGAGTGTCCGCGCCCTGCGAGCCAGCTCGATGCCGTCCATCCCCGGCATGTTAAGGTCCGTGAGCATGAGCTGGTAGTCCCCTTGTGCCAGCAGTTGCAGGGCCTGTTCGCCGTTCTCCGCGCAGGAAACCTCAAACCCTCCCCTGTCGAAGACAGCCTTGACGAAAAATAGCACGTCGGGGTCGTCGTCGACCACAATGATCCGTTGTCCGTTACCGGAGTCCGGCCCGCCCCCTTCATTCCTGGTCAGATTCATCATGTCGGTCTCCACCCCGATTGTTTGGTCCCCGGCCTTTTCCCCTGGCCGGTTGTCTGATCCGATAGCTGATTTCGTTCCGGTTGTGAGGAGTCCGGTGTTCGAGCTCGATCAGTCCGAGTTCCTGCAGACGCAGGCAGGCCAGGATGAGCCTGCCGGCAGGAAGGGTAGCGCCGAGTGCTCGCTGGATGACGTGGTGTGGCAGCACCCCATGTCCGTTTTCCGCGGCTGCCGCGAGCAGAATGAGGTAGAGCCTGATCTCGTCACCAGTGATGAGGGCGCAGATACCGCTTTTATTCAATGCATTGATGATGGCTAGCTTATCCACGGATGGCCTCGCTACGGGTTTTGGAAAAAAATAGGACACATAGTCTTTCAAGTCAAGATTAAATATGAACATTTATCCTATTTTGATTCACGTTGACACTTTGGGGGGAATAAGGGTATATCAGTTGACGGCTGGCGGTTTGAAGGCCCTCTGGAGGGAGGAAATCACGGGGGCGGAGATCCTGGCAGCGAAACGGAACGGGCTTTGAGATATGGCGGTCGGGAGACGGCGTTGCATAGCGAGATCGGACGTGCGCTCAAAAAATTGAGGACTGAAAGGGGGTTCACCCAGAAGGAGCTGGCAGACCGGGTGAACGGGGGCCTTGATTACACGTACATCGGGAAGATCGAACGGGGCGAGCAGCTCCCGTCGTTGCGGATACTGATCGGGCTCAGCGAGGCGCTGGGGGTTCCGGTCGGTCATTTTTTCCGTGACGAGGTCCCGGTCGCAGAGGCCCGTCCGCGCGTCGCCGACGCAGGGGGGAAGGAGGCGGAACTCCGGAAGGAACTGCGGCAGCTCCATCCCGACGATCTGCCGCTCGTCATCGAGATCATCCGCGTCCTCAATCGCCACCGGAAGGCCGAGCGGAAGAAACCGCACTACCCCGCTGAGGCAGGAGAGCTCCCCTTGGCCGCCGAAGACGACCCATCCTACGACAATTCCTGATATGTTCCCACCCGTCTCACCAGCGACAAAGGAGCTGGAGCGCCTCGACAAGCTTCTCGTGGACCGCGGGGTGGTTCAGTCCCGTGAACGTGCCCGTGCCCTCATCATGGCCGGCCAGGTGGTGGTGAACGACCACCTTGTCGACAAGGCGGGAGCGCGAATCCCCGTCGACGCCGAAATCCGGCTGAAAGAGGCAGACATTCCCTATGTCAGCCGGGGGGGACTCAAGCTCGCCAGGGCCCTCGACGAGTTCGCCATCGACGTGACGGGGCTTGTGGCCATCGACGTGGGCGCCTCCACCGGGGGGTTCACCGACTGTCTGCTCCAGCGGGGTGCCCGCAAGGTCTTTGCGGTCGACGTCGGCTACGGCCAGCTGGCCTGGAAGCTCCGCCAAGACCCGCGGGTGGTGAACCTGGAGAAGACCAACATCCGCTACCTGGAACCGGCCGTTCTCGGGGAATCCCCCGATCTGGCGGTCATCGACGCCTCCTTCATCTCACTGGACAAGGTCCTTCCCCCGACGCTGCGGCTCGTGCGCCCCGGCGGCGCCGTTGTCGCCCTGATCAAGCCCCAGTTCGAGGTGGGACGGGGGGAGGTCGGCAAGGGGGGGGTGGTCCGCGACGAAGGGAAGCACCGGGAAGTAGTGGCAAACGTCGCGGCTCTGGCAGAATCCCTCGGCCTTGCGGTGCGTGGCGTAACCGAGTCGCCGATCCGCGGGCCGAAGGGGAACCGTGAATTCCTCATCTATCTGATCAAATCACCATGACCATCAGAATTCTTCATACCGCAGACCTGCATTTGGGGACTCCGCTCAGGAACTTCGGGGAGATTGCGCGGGAACGGCAGCGCGATTTCCTCAAGACCTTCGACCGGATCGTGAACCTCGCCATCAAGCGCGAAGTTGACTGCCTCGTGGTGGCGGGGGACCTTTTCGATGCCACCGAGGTGGACTCCGAGACCGTCGGGCGCGTTCAGGACGGCTTCGGCCGCCTGGAAGGGCGCGGCATCCGGGTGGTGCTGATCCCCGGTACCCACGACAACGTGGTGCCGGCGGAGAGTGTGTACAACCGCCATGGGTTCCCCGGGGCGGCGATCCTCCGGGAGCCGGTGATGGGCGAACCGCTCAGGATGGATATCCGGGGGACGGCGGTCTGGTTCTACGGCTTCGCCTACCGCTCCGACCGTTCCGCCGAGGCGCTGGAGTCGATGAGGCGTCGCGAAGGGGCGGGAATTCACATAGGGCTTCTCCACGGCTCGCTCAAAGGGAGCCCCGAGTGGGAGATCCGCGGCAAAGACATTCCGTTCACGGCTGCGGACCTGGTGGCGCTCGGTCTCGACTACATCGCGCTGGGCCATTACCATAACAGTGCATGTCTTGAGGATGGCGGGCGGATCGTGGCCTGTTATCCCGGTTCGCCGGAAGGGAAGAAGTTCGGCGAGAACGGTCCGCGTCACGCCCTGGTGGTCGAGGTGGGTGAGGGTGAGGTCGGGGTCGAGAAGGTGCCGGTCCAGACGCGGGTCGTCGACGAGCTGACGGTGGATGCGTCCCTCTTCCCCGAGCCGGGTGCGCTGGAGGCCGAGCTTTCACGGCTCGCGTCGCCCGATCTCATTGCCCGGGTGCGGCTCTGCGGCACGGTGGAAGAACCGGTCGACGCGGCCAATCTGGGAGGAAGGCTCCAGGGGAAGTTTGCCTGGCTCGATCTCGTGGACGAGACCGACCTGTATCACAGCGACCACGTCAAGCACCTGGAGCGCGAGGATTCCATCCGGGGGCTTTTCATCCGCAAGGTCCACGACCGTTTTGTCCGGGCCGAATCCGACGCCGAGCGGGAACTCTGCCAGGAGGCCCTGAAGCTGGTCATGGGGCGCTTCGGCAGGGGAGGGGGGATCTGATGCTCTGGATAACCTCCGTGCAGCTTCCGGCGTTCGGCCGGTTCCGGGGGGTCGAATTCTCCTTCCGCCCCGGGATGAACCTGGTATCGGGAAAGAACGAAGCGGGGAAGTCGACGCTGCTCGATGCCGTTTCCGGCACGATCTTCGGATTCCGGCGCGACAAGGATCGGTTCGTCCCCTGGGATGGCGGCGGGCGGTGCGAGGCCCGGGTGAGTTTTGCCTTCGGCGACCGCGAGATGACCATCGTGCGGGACTTCCTCACCGACAAGGTTCAGGCCCTGGAGCGCCGGGGCGAGACGGTGACGTGGCGGTTCGAGGGAAAGGTGTCGCCGGCGGGACGCAGCAGCGAGCGGGAGGAATACCTCGGAAAGATCGAGGAGGTCTGGGGATTTGCCGAGGCCGACATTTTCCACAATTCCGTCTCCGTCGGCCAGCGGGACCTGAAGATCGAGGGGGGCGGGGGGCTTACCACGCGGATCAAGCAACTCCTTTCCGGTTACGCCGAAATGGATTACGACGCGGTGGTCGAAAGCCTCGACAAGGAACTGTACGGCCTGACCAGGCGCCCCGGTGGAAGGGCTAAGGATCGAGAGCTGGAGGAGATCTGGGCCCGGATGGCGGAGCTGGCCGAGGCGTGGCGCACGGCGAGCCGCGCACGGGAGGGGCTCGCCAAGTCCGAGGCGGAGTTGGGGGCGTTGCGCCGTTTCATCGATACGGCGAGGGGCGACCTGGATAAAGGGGAGAAGTATCTCCAGCGGGTGAAGAAGTACCACGAGGCGGCGGCACGGGAGACGGCGCTTCGCCGGGAGTTCGACCGGGTCCGGGAGGAACGGGAGAAGGTGGCGGCGCTCATGGCCAGGCATGAGGAGATCGCGGCCCGCCTTGCCCCGTTTGCCGGGCTCGTCGGACTCCCCGACGGCTTCGACAGGTCTGTCGAGGCGTACTGTGCGGCCAGCGAGCGGCTGACCCTTCTCGAAGATGAGCGTGCGGCCCTTCATGCGGCGCTCCCTGAGACTGTTTGGGCGGTGTCGGCCGCGGCCTTTCTCGTCCCCCTGGCCTTTTGGGGAATGGCGGCGGGCTCGTGGTTTGCGGCGAAGGGGATCTTCTACGGTGCGGTTGTGGTGGCGGTGGTGGTCACCGTCATCGTGGCGCTGCGTGCCGCCAGGGCAAATCAGGCCCGGAGTACCGAGGCATCCCGCCGTCAGGGGCGCTCCGATGCCCTCGGGGGCGAGATCGCCCGTCTCCGCGCCGAAGTGGCGGAGCTGGAAGCGTCACTCGAACGTCATCTCGGGACGATTGATCCCGTCGGAGCCCGGGGGATCATCGCCGATCTGGCGCGCGTTGCCGAGCTCAAAGGGGAGCGGGACCGCGTTGCCGCCGCGCTGATGGTCCTGACCCCGTTCGAAAGGCTGGCGGCACGGGAAAACGAGCTGGCCCGTGAGCTGGCCGTGGTGCGTGAGATTATGGAGGGCGTGGTCGGGGCGGGGTTCCCGGTCATGTCCCACGAGGAGTACGTCGCCGCCGAGGAGAAGATGCGGCGGCTCGAAGGGGGAGTAAGAGAGAAGGAGCAGGCTGCGCTTCTCAAGGAGCAGGAACTGGCGGGGCTCCGGAGGGGAGGGCTCGATATCGAGGCGATCGCCGAAGAGGGAGAGGAACTCAAAGCCCGCGAGGAGCGTCTCGTCAGACGGGTCGGTGCCCTGCGGCTCGCCGCGGAGCTCCTCCGGGAAACGCTTGACGATTATCGTGCCACCTACTTGGCGCGGCTTTCCACGGAGATCAACGGCAAGCTCTTCAATCTGACCGCCGGCCGTTACCGGGAAGCCCGGCTCGACGACGGATTCAACCTCGTCATCGGCGCCGACGGCGTGCTCCGTCCGGTAGAGTCTTACAGCTGTGGCGTCCAGGATCAGGCCTATCTCGCCTCCCGTCTCGCCCTCGGGGGGATCCTGTCCCGGGGGAGAAAATTGCCTTTCCTTCTCGACGACCCTCTGGTAAATTTTGACGACGAGCGCAAAGCGGCGGCCCTGGCGGCACTTAACCTCATCGCCGCCGAGCATCAGGTGATCCTCTTCGTCCACGACGAGCGGTACGGCAAACTCAAGGGTTCCGATCTCTGGAACCGGATACGAATCGACGCGAAAGGAAGAGCCGATGGACAGCTGCATCTTCTGTAAGATCATCGACGGCACGATTCCTGCGAAAAAGGTCTACGAGGATGACGATCTCGTCGCCATCGAGGATCTCAACCCCGTGGCACCGCATCACGTTCTCCTCATCCCGAGAAAGCATATCGTGAATGCCCTCGACCTTACCCCCGAGGATGACGGGTTGGTGGGGCGGGTTTTTCGCGCGGCTGCGGCGATTGCCCGGGAGCGTGGCGTAGAGGAACGGGGCTTCCGCATCGTGCAGAACAGCAACCCCGATGCGGGGCAGTCGGTATTCCATATCCATTTTCACCTGCTGGCGGGACGCCACTTCGGGTGGCCGCCGGGGTAAGAGGCGCGCTTGCGATTGCTGCGCATCAGTCGGAGGTTTGTCATGGCACGATCCCTTTTTGCCGCACTGTTACTTCTGCTCGCCGTCCCTGCTTTTGCCGACATCTACAAGTGGGTTGACGAGCGGGGAACCGTCAACTTTGCCGAGGACCTGGGGAAAGTCCCCCCGAAGTATCGCAAGAAAGTTGTGGTGATCCGTGAGGGAGAGCCGACTTCCCCGGAGGTGACGGAAACCATCATCGACCAGGGGAAAGAAAGAAAAGCAACCGGCGAGGCCGAAGCGGGAAAGACCCAGGCGGCAAAGCCGCAGAAGAAGAAAGCGGTCTACGGCGGCAAGGATGAAGATGCGTGGAAGGCGGAATTTGCCAGGCTTCGGGGTCAAATCAAGTCGGACGAAAGCGAGATTGCCGAGCGTAGAGCAAAAATCGCCAATCCGGTCAATATGAGCCGTGGGGAGTATCTCGGACTGCAACTTGATGTGAAGAGGCTCGAAGAAAGGTTGGCAGATTTTCGGGGGAAGCTGGACGCACTCACTGAAAGCGCCCGAAAAGCGGGAGTCCCGCCGGAACTGCGATGATCCCGTATCAGAGGTTGGCCGCCACTCCTTTAAAACGAAAAGCCCGGAGAATCACTCCGGGCTTTTCTTGTTTTTAATTGACGTTTCAGCGGGGATGCTTCCTCGTCTCCGTCGGTGGATGTCGTTGATGAGTTCTCCGGAACGCTCCCATTAGACCGTTCGGGAGGGGCTTTCTCTTCGCCACCCCCTTTGTCATGCGGTTGTTACGCGCCTGACGGAGAAGATATACGCGGTCTGCGTCATTCCCTGTCCGTCAACTAAAAAGATAATTTGCTCCGGAACATCCGTATAACCGCTGGACCCTCTGACCTTTTGAAAACTTTTTTTCCGAGAAGACGCTTCAGGCTTCCCTCGCGTGAGGTCGTGCGCACTGCGTCTGAACTCGTGGGGGCTGTCATGGGTTAACCGTCAGGTCCCTCAACCGGTTAATACCTGATTCCCAGAGCAATTCTCAAAGAACCATTCCGTTTTTTTTGAAAGTTTAGCGTCCCGCGGACGGCTGTCAAGGGTACGGCGAAAATTTTGTTAGTACTGTGATTGCTGGAGGTTGCATCGCGGTCTCGGAAGGGTCATCTTCCCGTCAGCCTCCCCAGAAAGCCGGGCATGAGCATGTCCAGGGTCATGATCACCGTCAGGATGATCATGATGATGACCGTCAGCCAGGCGATGACATTGAAGGTGGGGCCGTTGGTGTAGCTTCCCATCAGGTGGCGGTCGTTGATCAGCTTGAGCATGAAGACGAGCACGAAGGGGAGCACGGCGCCATTGACCACCTGGGAGACGAACATGATGGTGATGAGGGGGGCGTTGGGAATCAGGATGATGAGGGCGCTCATGACGATGATGATGGTGAAGAGCCAGAAAAACTGCGGAGCCTTGCGAAAATCCTTGTCGATGCCCGATTCCCACCCCATGCCTTCGCAGATGTAGTAGGAGGTGGAGAGGGGAAGGATGCAGGCGGCGAAAAGCGACGCGTTGAAGAGGCCGAAGGCGAAGAGGGCGGCCGCGTGTTTGCCGACCAGCGGCTTCAGGGCAAGGGCCGCATCGGCGGCGGTTTCCACGCGGAGTCCCTGGACGTGAATGGTGGCGGCGCAGGCGACGACGATGAAGAAGGCGACCACGATCGCCATGACGCACCCCACGATCACGTCAAGGCGGGAGAAGCTGTACTGGTCGATGGTGATCCCCTTTTCGACCACGGCGGACTGCTGGTAAAACTGCATCCAGGGGGCGATGGTGGTGCCGACCACGCCGATCATGGTAATCAGGTACCCCCCGTCGGTCCTGAAGGTGGGGGTGACGGTGGCGGCGAGGATCTCTCCCCAGCGGGGCGCCGCCATGAACGCGGCGATGGGGTAGGCGATGTAAACCATGCAGGCCACGAGGAAAACCTTTTCCACGACCTTGTAGGAGCCCTTCACGATGAGGAGCCATACCAGCAGGGCGCTCACCGGCACCGAGAGATACTTGCTGATGCCGAAGATCTCGAGGCTGGCCGCGATGCCGGCAAACTCGGAGACCGAGTTCCCCATGTTGGTGAGAAAGAGCGCAATCATGACGTAAAAGGTGACTTTGACGCCGAACGATTCCCTGATCAGGTCCGAAAGCCCCTTGCCGGTCACGGCCCCCATCCGGGCGCACATCTCCTGGATCACCACCAGGGCGACGGTGGTGGGAAGCATGAGCCAGAGGAGAGAATTGCCATAGTGGGCGCCGGCGAGGGAATAGGTGGTGATGCCGCCGGCGTCGTTGTCGACGTTGGCGGTGATTACGCCGGGGCCCAGGATGGCGAGGAACATCAGGGCGTTCCTGAAGGTAACCTTGCGCAGCGGTTTGAAGAGCTTGAACAGGCTGATTCCGGTAAACATGGCTGCAGTCTCTCGTGTGAGGCTCTTGCAAAACTATTGCGGGGCCGGTCTGCTTTGTTGCCGCTTGCTCGGAAACTCAACGTACCAACGGGTACGCCTCGCCTCCTCGCTCGCTTGCGCCGTGCATCCCGACCTCCTCATGACGTTTTGCAAGAGCCTCGTGTGATAACTGGTTAGTGATGATGATAACGGCGGCGGCGCAGGGCGTAGGGGAGAAAGAGTTCCAGGGTATCGTCCACCGTGACGATACCGGCCATTTTCCCCTCGTCGTCGAGGACCGGCACGGCAATCAGGTTGTACTTGGCGATCAGCTCCAGTACCTCCTCGGGTTCCGATTCGACGCGGACCGTCTTGAGACTGGTGGTCATGATCTCTTCGACTGGGGTCTCCCCCGGATGGGTCAGAAGCTCCTTGAGGCTCACGACCCCGCGCGGATGCTCGTCGGCGTCGAGGATGTAGGCGTAGTAGACCGTCTCGATCTCGGGGGCGAGCCGTCTGATCTCCGCCAGGGCCTCGTCGACCGTAGCCGTTTCGGAGATGGCGAGGTATTCGCTGTTCATGAGGCCGCCGGCGGTGTTCTCTTCGTGCACCAGCAGTTCCTGGATATCCTCCGCCTCCTCCTCGTCCATCAGATCAAGCAGTTCCTTGGCCTTTTCCTCCGGGAGGTCGCCGAGTACGTCGGCGGCTTCGTCGGGAGCCATCTCCTCCAGGATGTCGGAGGCCTGCTCGCTGTCGAGCTGGCTCATGACCCGGCTGCGGAGCTCGGGTTCCAGTTCATGGATCGCCTCTCCGGCCGTCTCCGTGTCGAGGGAGATGAGAACGGTCTGGATATGCTTGTGGGAGAGCTGGGAGATGATGCTCGCGATGTCGGCCGGGTGCATGTCGGCCATCTGGTCGCGGGCCATGGTGAGGGCGAGCCGCGAGGCGTTTGCCTCCAGCGGTTGCACGAACTCCCAGCTGATTTCCTGGTGCGGAATCTCGCGGTTGAGAATGCGGGCGACTCTCTCCCAGAGGCGATCGTGCCCGAGCCGGCGCAGCAGTCCCCGGAACCCGATGTCGACGGAAAAGACGCAGAGGAGGTCGCGCCGGTTGCCGAGTTTCAGGTCGTTGACCCGGACCACCTTGGCGCCGTCCACATCGACGATCTGCTTGTCGAGAATGTCCCGCCTCAGGAGGATGTCGCCATCCTGAGGGATGTACTTCTGCCTTAGCAACCTCTCCAGGGGAGCCGCCGCGGAGATGACGAACGGCGTGAAGAGGGTGATTTCCCGCCACGGGATGGCGATGACCGTCTTGCCGTCCTTTACCAGGAGGTGGGAGACCTCGGGGAAGACTTCACCCGGCACCATGATCAGGTCCCAGAGCTTGCCCACTTCCTGCCCCTGGTCATTGATGACGGTCCGGTCCAGGACCGAACTCAGGTAAAGCTCGTTGACGAGCGCAGTGGCATTCATGGCGTCCTCCCCACGAAAAAAGGCCTTTCCCGGGAGAAAGGCCCTGCGAACGCATGCGCGCGGCTTTCCCCCTGGTTGAGTTTCGGCATGGCACAACGTAGGTCTTGATTCCCCCTTCCGGGGAACGCACCAGCTACCTTGGGTAAAGCCTTAATCCGGCCAGACCTGTTCTACCACATTGGCGTCTTTCGACGTTTCTGGGCAGTAGCCTCTGTTTGTGTCAACGCCTCTTCCTAACGAGGAATATCCCCTTTTATAGCGGTCCACCGCTGATTTGTCAATCGGGAGACGTGCCTGCCGACAGATTGACAGGTGGGGGTTTTGTTGTTAGGGTAGGCTGATTTTCTTGCCAGCGAGGATCGTCATGCCCTTTCCCCACATCGACCCGGTTTTTTTCCGCCTGGGCCCCCTGGAGTTCCGTTGGTACGGCCTCATGTACATCCTGGGCTTCATTGCGTCCTATGTCATTCTCAAGCGCGGGGCGAAGCGCATGGGACTCCCCTTCACGAAGGACGACGTGGCGGACATCATCTTCAGCCTGGCCCTCGGGGTGATCCTGGGGGGGCGTCTGGGCTACATCGTCTTTTACAACTTGCCGTACTACCTTGTCCATCCACTGAAGGTGTTTGCGGTGTGGGAAGGGGGGATGTCGTTCCACGGGGGGCTCATGGGGGTCGTCGTGGCGGGAATCCTTGCGGCGAGGAAGAAGGGGATCGGGTTCTTCACCCTGGCCGATCTCTGCGTGCCCGCGGCTCCGGTGGGGCTGGGCCTCGGCCGGCTCGGCAATTTCATCAACGGGGAGCTTTACGGCCGCCCGACCGATCTCCCCTGGGGGATTATCTTTCCCGGCGGCGGCGGAGTGCCGCGGCACCCGTCGCAGCTGTACGAGGCGTTTCTCGAGGGGCCGGTGCTCTTTGCGATCCTGTCGGTCGTGGCGCGGAAGAAGCCGCCTGCCGGCGTGGTCTTCTGGACCTTCATCGCGATGTACGGGCTGTTCCGGTTTTTCGTTGAGTTTTTCCGGGAGCCCGATGCCCAGCTGGGGTACTTGCTCGGCCCGTTTTCCATGGGGCAACTGCTGAGCTTTCCCATGTTTCTCCTCGGCGCGGCGATGGTGGCCGTAGTGAGCCGCAGAGCAAAAAAATAGTCAGCAGCGAAGGCTCTTGGTCATCTCCAGGACGTTTCCCCCGTTGATCCGCTCGTATTTCACCGTGTCCATCAGCGACTTGATGATGAAGATCCCCCGTCCCCGGTCTTCCAGGGCGTTGAAGTCCGGGGGGGGGATGGCGTTGATGTCGAACCCCTGGCCGGCGTCGTAGACCTTGATGATGAGGATGTCTTCGTCGGAGATGGTGATATACACATGCACCATCTTGTCCGGGTCGTTGGCGTTGGCGTGCTTGATGGCGTTCACCATCGCCTCGGTCAGCACGAGATTCAGATGATAGGCGAGGGTTTCGCGGTCGCCGTCGAAGCGGTCGATTTCCTTGGCAAGGTCCTCGCCGATCCTCCCGATGAGGCTCAGGTAACGGGTCTGGTTCGGCACCTTGATGTCAACCTCGATAGAGTTCCTGTCCATGTCCCCCTCGCACTCCTAGAAGTTGTCCAGCGCTTCCGCCGTTGAGCCGAAGATCTCGAAGACCCTGTGGAGTCTCGTCAGTTCGAACATCGATTTTACCTGGGGTTGCAGGCTGGCGAGCTTCAGGCTTCCCTGGTGGGAAATCGCGTTCTTGAAGCCGGAAACGAGGGCGCCGAGCCCCGAGCTGTCGATGAACCGCACATCCGTCAGGTCCACCAGAAGATTTTTCCTTCCCCCTTCGAAGAGTTCCTGCATCTTCGCCTTCAGGTCGTTGGAGTTGTGGGCGTCGAGGCGCTCCTCCTTGACAAAGATGATCAGGATTTCGTTCTTTTCTTCGATCTTCATATTCATGGCTTGCTCCTTGATGCGCCAAGGTCTTCCGCGAAGAAAAGACCGGCGGGATTGGTTCTGCTTGCACTGTTATCTTACACCATTTGGGGCGGACTTTCATTAATATCGTCAACAGGAGGCATGACGAGCACTTTGAAGGCGACCATGGAGATGTCGTCGTTCTGGGGGGTCCCGCCGCAGAACGTTTCCACCTCCCGCAGGATCGCCTCGACGACCTCATCAGCCGACCGGTCGCGGTTGGCCGCCAGGATGTCGCAGAGACGATCCGAACCGAAGAATTCCCCCTCCCGGTTCTGCGCTTCGGTAATGCCGTCCGTGTAGAGCAGGACGATGTCCCCCTCCTGCAGGGAGATGCCCCGGTGTTCGAAGACGACCTCGCGCCGTACGCCGAGGACCAGACCGTCGGCGTCGATTTCGGTGCAGGTCGTCATCCCGTCGCGGTGGACGAGCGGGGGATTGTGTCCCGCATTGGCGTAGCTGAGCAGGCGATTTTCGGTGTTGAAACGGACATAGAACATGGTGATGAAGAGTTCGGCCGCGGTGAGGTCATCGTAGAGCAGTTCGTTGAGAGTGGTGAGAATGGCATCGACTTTCTTGTCGGAGCTGGCCTGGGCCCGCAGCACGCTCCGGGTCTCGGCCATGATGAGGGCGGCTCCGACGCTGTGTCCCGAGACATCGGCGATTACCAGATCGAGGTCGTGCTCGCCGTGGAGGAAGAAGTCGTAGTAGTCGCCGCCAACGTGGGTTGCGGGCTTGCAGCGGCCGGCGATGGCGATCCCGGGCAGCGTCGGGGGGGAAGACGGCAGGAGCGACAGCTGGATCTGCTTGGCGATCTCCATCTCGTTCACGACCCGGGCGTGATCCAGCAACGCCCGCTCTTTCTGCGCCCGTTCCCGTTCCTTCTCCTCCATTTCCTTTACGATTTTCACGGCCTGGGCGAGCTGGCCGGCGAGGCTTTCCAGGAGGTGGAGGAACGGTTCGTTGAAAAGCCCCACGATCCCCTTGGAGAAGACCGAAATGATGCCGAGGGGCTGCTCTCCCTTGCGGGCGATCGGGATATGGGCAAAGGACTTGATACCCTCCCGCTTCATCAGTTCCCGGGAGATCGGTTTGGCTATGTACTGGGTATCGTTCACGAACTGGACACGGTTGGCGAGGAACGCCTCGCCGATGTATGTCTCGCTCTCCGGTTCCCAGTCCTTGCCGGTGATGCCGGCGATCCCCTTGCCGCTGAAGCTTCTCACCCGCAGCATGCCGCTTTCGTCGATCAGCCGGATCACCGCCAGGTCGAGCTTGAACTCTTTCAGGACCAGGTTGAGGAGATCGTCCATGATGATCTGGAGGTCGAGGGTCCGGTTCATGATCTCCGAGGCCCTCAGCCGGACGTAGAGGGCCTCGCGGCTCTCGGCGAGCGAGGCCTGGACCGTGCTGAAGATGTCGTAGACCGGTTCCATCCGCGAGCCGAGATCCGAGAGGTAGCTTTCGACGATGGCTCCCGCCGCTGCAGCGCCGACGGAACCGGCCAGGGTCTTTTCAGTGAAGCGCTTGAGTTTCGGCAGCTCGAACTCGGAGACTCCCCCCTGCTCGTTGATTTCCCTGTTCCCCAGGTATTCGGCGATTGCCGTGTGGGCCTGCTCCTCGCCGATGAATTTCGACATCAGGGTCACGAACTGCATGATGGTGACCGGTTTCGACATCCGCTTGGTTTCCCATGGGACACCGTTTTGCTTCGCCGCGAAGACATCGACGAATTTCCTCATCTGATCCCGCTCCCGGTCGCTTTGGTCAAGGAGAATGGAGCAGGCAAGGTAGGCGCCGACGTTGAAGAGCAGGCTCCAGAAGACCGAGTGGGTCCAGATGTCGAACCCGGCAAGGCCGAAGAGTTCGGTCGGCTTCAGGAGCGCGATGCCGAAGGGGCCCTGGTCGAGGATCGATTTCGAGAGCCAGCCCGACATGATGAACGAGGGGATGAGCAGCGTGTAGGCCCAGAACAGGAAGCCGAGGATGATGCCGGCAAGGGCGCCGGCCTTGTTTCCCCGCCGCCAGTAGAGTCCCCCGATGAGTGCCGGGCCGAACTGCGCCGCGGCGGCGAAAGAGATGAGCCCCATGTTGACGAGCATGAATGTTTCACCCACCACCGTCTGGTAGAGGTAGCCGAGCAGGACCACGACGAAGATGGAGATCCGTTTCAGGTTGATCAGGAGTCTGGGAAACCAGGGACGCGGGTTGAGGCTCACGATGATCGGCATCAGGAGATGGTTGAGGATCATGGTGGAGATCGCCACCGACTCCACCATCACCATGCCGGCGGCGGCGGAAAAACCGCCGAGGAAGGCGAGGAGCGTGAGCCAGGAGTGCCCGTTCCTCAGGGGGAGGGTGAGGACGAAGAAGTCGGCCCCCAGGATGCCGCCTGTCTGGAGGATTCCTCCCAGGGCTATCGGCATGACGAAGAGGTTGATGAGGAACATGTAGGTCGGAAGGAGCCACATCGCCTTCTTGATATGTTCTTCGTTGGAGTTCTCGATCACCATCACGTGGAACTGGCGGGGAAGGAGGATGATGGCGCCCATGGCAAGGTAAAGGGTGGAGAACCACCGTGCGTAGGATGTTTCCCCCTCCCCGCCGAGGGTGATCAGGTGATCGAGGAGTTTTCCCTGAGAGGAGATGCGGGTAAATATGTCGCCGAAGCCGTCGAAGAGGCCGTAGGTAACGTAGATCCCGACGGAAAGGAACGCGGCGAGCTTGACCACCGATTCCACCGCGACCGCGGCCACCAGCCCTTCGTGCCGCTCAGAGGAGACGAGCCGGCGGGCGCCGAAGATGACGCCGAACACGGCCAGGATGATGGCGGCAAAGAAGTTGGTGTGGAGCGAGAGGGGGAAGTTGCCGTGCAGCAGGGGGAGCTGCACGTAGGGGTAGCCGCAGAGGATGTCGAAGGTCGAGGAGACCGCCTTCAGCTGCAGCGCAATGTACGGCATGATGCCGAGAAGGGCGATGACCGTGATGATGGCGCCGAGCCACTGGGACTTGCCGTAGCGGGAGCTGATGAAGTCGGCGATGGAGGTTATGTTGTTCTCCTTGGCGATGCGGACGATCTTTCGAAGGAGAAACCACCACGAAAAGGCGATCAGCGTCGGACCTAAATAGATGAGCAGGAAGTCGAGGCCGGTGGTGGCGGCCTTCCCCACGCTGCCGTAGAAGGTCCACGTCGTATGATAGACGGCGATGGAAAGGGTGTAGACGATGGGGTTGGCGATGATGCTCTTGCCGGCCTCGCGCTTCTTGTCGGCGTAATAGGCCACCATGAAGAGGAAGACGATGTAGAGGAGCGATACCCCGGTCACCAGTTCGATGCTGAGGATCACCGGTGCTCTCCTTCATCGTCGTGGTCGTTGGAGAGGCTGATGGCCCTGGTGAAGAGATAGATGACGAAGATGGAGATGGCCCACCCTCCCATGAAATAGAGGTAGAGAAGGGGAATGCCCGCGACGGTGTCAGGCCTGTTGAAGATCTGGACGAACGGGTAGTTGAGCATGATGGTGCCGAGGACGAAAAAGATCACCCACGATTCCCGCAGTTGCAACCGCCTGAACAGTCCGTTCCTGAATCTCAGCCACACGGCAGTATCCCCATCCCCTCCAGAAGCGCGTCGGCAATCTCCGCGGCAGTTCGTGACGTATCTATGGCCAGCAGGTTCCCTTCTCCGATGGTGGGAGGCTCGAAGTCATCCCGCTGGTGCAGGTATATCTCCCATCTCCCGTCGGATGGCTCGGCGGGCTCCCCCCTGCGCGCTTCGAGACGCTGCCGGAGCAGCACCTCCGGGCAGGTGGCGTGGATAATGTGGAAACCGGCATCGTGCCGCGCGGCAAGTTCTCGAAACGGCGCCCGGTCGGCGGCATGGCGCAGCGTCGCGTCCACGATGGCTCCCCTGCCGGCGGCGAGCCTTTCCTCCGCCCGGTTCAGAAGCTCGGCGTAGGTGCGGGCGGTGGCCGCGGCGCCGTAAATCCCCTCCCCGAACCCCTCGGTGCGGCGGTCCCGGGGGGAAAGGCCGGCCAGCTCCTTTCTTATCACATCGGAGCTGATGATTTCCAGCCCGAGCTCGCGGGAGATTTCCCGGGCCGCGAAGCTCTTGCCGCTGCCGGTGGGGCCGCAGGTGATGATGAGCGTTTTCGGGAGAGTGCGGCGGACGATGTACCCCCGGGCGAGGCGGAAATAACGCGCAGCCCGCTCCCGGGCGGCATTGCGTTCCGGCTCGGGGATCTGGAGGTCCGCCATCCGCATGCCTTCGACCTTGCCGCGAACAAAGGCCCGGTAGACCTTGTAGAAATCGACTACGTGGCGGATTTCCCAGTCTCCGGTCGCCCGGACGTATTCGTCGAGGCAGATCTCCGACAGATCGGGGCGGCCGTGGAAGTCGAAATCCATGAGAAGAAAGGCAATGTCGGCGGCGGTGTCTCCGTAGCGAAAGCGGTTGTTGAATTCGATGCAGTCGAAGATGCAGACGCTGCCATCTTCACCGAGGGAGATGTTCTCCAGGTGGAGGTCCCCGTCGCCGTCGCGGATGAACCCTTCGGCGACCCGGTCGGCGAAGAGAGCGGCATGCTCTTTCAGAAACCGCTCCACCCACTGCTCGATGAGCAGGAAGTCCCGCCCGCGGATGGTCGCACCGCAGAATGAGCGGCTCTGGCCGAAGTTTTCGTCCCAGTTGGACCTGATGGCGTCGAGGCTGCCGTAGGCCGCGATCTCGCCGCTGCGCTCGGCGCGGAGGTGAAAGTCGGCTATGGTGCGGGCGATGGTGCGGACCTCGTCCCGGCCGACCCCCCCCACAGCCAGGAGCCGGTCGAGCATCCGCGTTGCCGGGAGCCGTTTCATCTTCACCGCGTAGTCGATGACCGGTCCTTTGCCGAAGAATGCGGCGCCGCCGGCCGCGGTTTCCCGCACCTCCACCACCCCCAGGTAGATCGAGGGACAGAGGCGGCGGTTGAGGCGCACTTCCTCGTCGCAGTAAAAGCGGCGGCGGTCGAGGGTGGAGAAGTTGAGAAAGCCGAAGTCGACCGGCTTCTTCACCTTGTAGGCATGGTCGTCGGTGAGGAAAATGTAGGAAACGTGAGTCTGGATGAGCTCCACGGCGCGGGTGGACTCGGCATAGGCGGAAGGCTTCAGGAGTGAGCGTACGAATCGCTGTTCCATGACATGTCCACAGATAAAAAGTCTTGTCAAACAGTACCACAAACGCCGTTTCCCGCAAGGGTTGCGGCGGAGATAATTGTTTGACGGCATTTATGAGTTGTGCTAGCTTTCTTACATAGTTGAGGCACGTTTGCCCGGGCGGTAACCCACTCCGACGGAACGTCGAACCTTTTGACCCTCATCGCACAATTCAGGTTTCACCCGACCCGGACGGCGTACTTCCGAATGCCCGTTGCAGAGCATTCCGTCCCCTGCCGGCGTCCCAGACAGGAAAACCAATGAAAACACGCATGGCCGCCGCGCTCCTCCTGACCCTCATGGTCCTTCCCGGCTGCGCCGCCAACGGCGCCGGCAGGCAGAACCTTACTCCCGAGCCTTCATCAAGGCCGACGGTTACCATCGCCGAGTCGCGGGCGCTCTACATTTATTCCCTGTCGCGGCTTCGGGTCCTGGAAGGGGATTTGGATGGGGCGCTTACGCTCCTGAACGGTGCCATCGAGGCCGATCCCAATTCGGCGTTCCTCCATGTGGCGGTGGCGGAGATCTACCTCAAGACAAACCGGCTCGACGATGCGCTGAAGGCGTGCGAGAACGCCATCCGCCTCGATCCGAACCAGCGCCAGGCCCATCTCATGGCCGGCATGATCCTGGCGAGCCTCAAACGCGACAAGGAGGCGATCCCCCACCTCAAGAAGGCGGTCGAGCTCGATCCCGCCAAGGAGGATGCCTACCTGCATCTCGCCGTCTCCTACGTGAAGACCTTCGACTACGAGGAGGCGGTCAGCACCCTCAAGGCCCTCGTGAAGGTCAATCCCGAGTCGTACCTTGGCTACTACTACCTCGGCAAGACCTACGATCAGATGAAGCTCGGGCGGGAGGCAATCGGCTATTACTCCAAGGCCGTGGAGCTCAAGCCCGATTTCGAGCAGGCGCTCATCGACCGGGGGATCGCCCAGGAGGGGCTCGGTCTCTTCGATGATGCCGTTGCCACCTACAAGGAACTGCTGGAGGCCAATCCCTCCAACGTCACCGTGGTCCATCACCTCGTCCAGCTCTTTCTCCAGCAGCAGCGGTTCGAGGAGGCGCTCCCCTACCTGGAGAGTCTCAAGGCAAAGGGGGTCGGGGGGCTGGAGACCCTTCGCAAGATCGGCCTCATTCATCTGGAGCTTGAGCAGTACGACGAGGCGATCGCCGAATTCCAGGAGATTCTCGCCAAGGAGCCGGCGGCGCACCAGGTGCGTTTTTACCTGGCTAGCGCCTACGAGGACAAGGAAGAGTTCGACAAGGCGATCGAGGAATTCTCCAAGATCCCCCCGGGGACCGTCAACTATTTCGAGGCGGTCGGCCACATCGCGTTCCTGTACAAGGACAAGGAAATGCCAGACAAGGGGATCGCGGTCCTGCGCGATGCCATTGCCGCCAACCCGAAGCAGCTCGACCTCTACCTCTACCTGGCGGGGCTGTACGAATCGATCGGGAAGTTCCACGAGGGGATCGAGTTGCTCAAGGGGGTCGAGGATCAGTTCGGCGCCGATCCGCGTTTCCATTTTCGCCTCGGCACCATCTACGACAAGATGGGGGAAAAGGATCGGTCGATCGCCGAGATGAAGAAGGTGATCACCATTGCCCCCGATGATCCCCAGGCCCTCAATTACCTCGGTTACACCTACGCGGAGCTCGGAACCAATCTCGACGAGGCGTTGCAGTATCTCAAGAAGGCGGTGCAACTGCGCCCCAACGACGGGTTCATCCTCGACAGCCTCGGGTGGGTCTACTTCAAGATGAAGCGTTTCGATGAGGCGGTTCCGCTGCTGGAGCGGGCGCTGAAGCTGGCCGATGGCGATATGACGGTCATGGAACATCTGGCCGACGCCTATGCCGCAAGCCATGAGCACCGCAAGGCGTTGGAGCTCTACAAGAAGATCCTCGCGGCCGAACCGGGGCGCAAGGATATCCTGGAGAAGAAGAAAAGGGTGAAGGCGGAGAGCCTGGAAAAATGAGTTGGCGGCGGTTCTTCTGCCTGGTTTCGCTCACGTTTCTCGTCTCCTGCAGCAGCGGGAGCGCCCCCTCCGTCCCCCCTCGCCGCGCGGCGGGACCACCCGCCTACGGTGACGCCCTCGTGGTCGGCTCCATCGGTGAGCCCTCCACCCTGATCCCGGTTCTCGCCTCCGACTCCCCCTCCCACGAAGTAGCGGGCTGGGTCTATAACGGTCTCGTCAAGTACGACAAGGACCTGAAACTGGTGGGGGACCTGGCCCGGTCGTGGGATGTCTCCCCCGACGGGCTCACGATCACCTTCCACCTCCGCAAAGGGGTGAAGTGGCACGACGGCGCCGACTTCACCTCCCGCGACGTGCTCTACACCTACCGGGTCACCATCGACCCCAGGACCCCCACCGCCTATGCCGAGGACTTCAAGCAGGTAAAGAAGGCCGAGGCACCCGATCCCTACACGTTCCGGGTCTTCTACGACAAGCCCTTTGCCCCGGCGCTCGCCTCGTGGGGGATGAACATCCTCCCGGCCCATCTGCTGGAGGGTAAGGACATCACCAGGAGCGAACTCGCCCGAAGTCCCGTCGGTACCGGCCCCTACCGCTTCAAGGAGTGGGTGGCCGGCCAGAAGATCGTGCTGGAGTCGTTCCACGACTACTTCGAGGGGCGACCGTACATCGACCGGTACATCTACCGGATCATCCCCGACAGCGCCACCATGTACCTGGAGCTCAAGGCTGGCGGGATCGACATGATGGGGCTTTCACCGGTCCAGTTCGCCCGGCAGACCGATACGCCGGAATTCCGCGCCCGCTTCGCCAAGTACCGCTACCCTTCCTTCACCTACACCTATCTCGGGTATAATCTGAAGAACCCCCTCTTTGCCGACCGGCGGGTGCGCCAGGCGATCACCTCGGCAATCAGCAAGGACGAGATCGTCCACGGGGTGCTCCTCGGTCTGGGGCAGGCGGCCCATGGCCCCTACAAGCCGGGGACCTGGGCCTACAACCCGAACGTGAAGGATTTCGGTTACGACCCGGCCCGCGCCCGGACACTCCTGGCCGAGGCAGGGTGGCGCGGGACCGGACCCGACGGCATCCTGGAGAAGGACGGCCGGCGGTTCAGCTTCACTATCCTCACCAACCAGGGGAACGACCAGCGCATCAAGACCGCCCAGATCATCCAGCGACGGCTCCGCACGGTGGGGATCGAGGTGAAGATCCGGGTGCTGGAGTGGGCGTCGTTTCTGACCAACTTCATCGACAAGAGGAATTTCGAGGCGGTGATCCTCGCCTGGACGATCCCGCAGGACCCGGACATCTTCGATATCTGGGATTCCAGCAAGACCGGTCCGAAGGAACTCAACTTCATCAGCTACAGCAACCCCGAAGTCGACCGCCTTCTGGAGGAGGGGCGGAGGACCTTCGACCAGGAGAAGCGCCGGCGCTGCTATTGGCGGATCCAGGAGATCCTGGCATGGGACCAGCCGTACACTTTCCTCTACGTCCCCGACGCCCTCCCGGCGGTGAGCTCCCGGTTCCGGGGGATCGAGCCGGCGCCGGCCGGGATCATGTACGATTTCATCCACTGGTACGTGCCGAAGGAGGAGCAGCTCCACTAAAGGCGGGGACCAGGGACCGGGGATTGGTGCTTGCTATTAGCCGTTACCAGTCCCAGCTCCCAGCCCCCAGCCCCGGATTCAATTATGCTCAACTACCTCGCAAAGCGCATACTCGCCATGATCCCGCTCATGCTCGGGATCACGCTCATTACCTTCGTGGTGATCCGCCTCGCCCCCGGCGAGCCGGTGGAGGCGATGACCGCCCTGAGCCCCAAGATCACCGCCGAGACCCGCCAGCGGCTCCGGGAGTTCTACGGACTCGACAAGCCGCTCCACGTGCAGTACGTGACCTGGCTGAAGAAGGTCGCCACCTTCGACTTCGGCCGCTCCTTCGCCCCGGACCACCGGCCGGTGACCGACAAGATCCGGGAGCGGATCCCGGTCACCCTGTCGCTCAACATCATCGCCCTGATCCTCGAATTCGGGCTGGCGATCCCGATCGGCGTCTTTGCCGCCACCCACCGCGACACCCTTTACGACAAGGGGATCACGGTCTTCGTCTTCCTCGGCTTCGCGGTGCCGACCTTCTGGCTGGCGCTTCTGCTCATGTACTTCTTCGGGGTGAAGCTCGGCTGGCTCCCGATCTCGGGGCTCCACTCCCTGGGGAGCGAGGGTTATTCCCGGCTTTCGTGGTTCGGCGACCTGCTGAAGCACCTGATCCTCCCGGTATCGGTGGCCACCTTCGGGAGCCTGGCGGGGCTCTCCCGCTACATGCGCTCCACCATGCTGGAGGTGATCCGGCAGGACTACATCACTACCGCCCGGGCCAAGGGGCTCGCGGAGCGGACGGTGATCTACCGCCATGCCCTGCGCAACGCCCTCCTGCCGGTGATCACCCTCCTCGGTTTCTCGCTCCCCGGGCTCATCGGGGGGAGCGTCATCTTTGAGACGATCTTCGCCATTCCCGGCATGGGGCAGCTCTTCTACCAGGGGGTGATGGCGCGGGACTATCCGCTCGTCATGGGGATCCTCGTCATCGGCGCCTTCCTGACCCTGGTCGGCAACCTTCTGGCCGACGTCTGCTATGCCGTGGCCGATCCCCGGATCAGGCAGGGGAGGGGGTAGCAGATGGCGCTGCGCGAGAGCTGGTTCTACACCGTTTTCTGGAGGCGCTTCCGGCACAACCGCCTTGCCATCGCGGGGGGGATCGTGGTGCTGCTCCTCTTCCTTCTGTCGTTTCTCGCCCCGTACATCACCACCTGGGAGCCCGGCGCCATCGACGCCTATCATGTCCTGCTGTCGCCGTCGCCCGACCACTGGTTCGGCACCGACGAGCTGGGGCGCGACGTCTTCACCCGCGTGGTCTACGGGGCGCGGATCTCCCTCAAGGTCGGGTTCGTGTCGGTGGGGATCGCCGTGGCGATCGGGACGGTGCTCGGCCTGGTCTCCGGCTTCTACGGCGGGGTGGTCGACACCGTCATCATGCGGTTCGTCGACATCATGCTCTGCTTTCCGACCTTTTTCCTGATCCTGGCGGTGATCGCCTTCCTGGAGCCCGACATCTGGTATATCATGGCGATCATCGGCCTCACCGGCTGGATGGGGGTGGCGCGCCTCGTCCGGGCGGAGGTCCTGTCGCTGCGGGAGCGCGATTTCGTCCTGGCGGCCCGGGCGCTGGGGGCGTCCGATCTGCGGATCATCTTCCGGCATATCCTGCCGAACGCGGCGTCGCCGGTCCTCGTCTCGGCCACCCTCGGCGTGGCGGGGGCGATCCTGACCGAATCGGCCCTCTCGTTTCTCGGCATCGGCGTCCAACCGCCGACGCCGAGCTGGGGAAACATCCTCACCGCCGGCAAGGATTACGTCGAGTTCGCCTGGTGGCTCTCCCTCTTTCCCGGCCTCGCCATCCTGGTGACGGTCCTTGCCTACAACCTGCTGGGGGAGGGAATCCGCGACGCCCTCGACCCGCGGCTGAACCGATAACACACCAACCGAGGTAACCATGTCCGAAAGCTATTCACCCGCCATGGAGCTCGAAGGGGAGCTCCGCGTCAACAAGGACGATTTCGCCATCGCCAGCGTCGATGACGAGATCAGGGCCGACGGGCTCTGCCGCAAGCTCCTCTCCCGCTTCTACTTCTCGCTCCTGGAAGCCGGGATGTCCGCCGAGGAGGCGACCGCCCTCGCCAACGGCGCCGACTACTACGTCCGCGACTTCGTGGTCGGCTACAAGCACCGCAACCTCTTCGACGAGCGGCCGGGGATCGTCCGGCAGTTCGCCGGCAACTGGTACATCGTGAACACCATCGAACCGTCCATCGAGGAGCTGGCCGGACACCTCGCCGGCGTGCGGGCGTTCTACCGCTTTCTCGCCGTCCGCGGAGATATTTCCGCCGGCTTTGGCGCCGCCGTGGAGCGGGAGTGCGGTGAACTCGCCTACTACGATGGGCGCATCCGGAGTTTCTGGGAGATCGAGGGGGGAGGGTACGTCGAATGGGAACGGGAATGCACGCTGAAGGACCGCTGACCGAAGGGAGGCGCGCCATGGGTTTCGCGAAACTGTTGCTTCTGCCGCTCATTGCCGTGGGGATCCTTGCGGGGTGCGCCACCAGCATGACCGACATCCGCGGCTTCAACCTGATCTCCCTCGACCAGGAGCGGGAACTGGGGACCAAGTTCGCCGCCGAGATCGAGAAACAGCAGCAGGTGCTGAACGATCCGGAGGTCCAGCGTTACGTGGATCGGGTCGGCCGCCGCCTCCTGACGGGGGCCCGGGAGGTGCCGTTCGATTTCGTCTTCAAGGTGGTGAAGGACGACAGTGTCAACGCCTTCGCCATCCCGGGCGGGCGGGTCTACGTCCAGACCGGTCTGCTGAAAGCGGCGGAGAACGAGACGGAGCTGGCGGCGGTCATGGCCCACGAGATCAACCACGCGGTGGCCCGCCACGGCACCCGCCAGATGACCCAGCAGTACGGCTATTCCCTGGTCCTGTCGCTGGTACTGGGGGACAACCCGAACCTCCTCGCCCAGCTGGCGGCCCAGCTCTTCGGCAAGGCGGGGATGATGTCGTACAGCCGCGAGTTCGAGAACCAGGCCGACTTCCTTGGGGTGGAGACCATGGCCAGGGCCGGCTACAACCCCCAGGGGATGGTGACCTTCTTCCGCAAGTTGGACAGCATGGGGCAGAGCAATCCGGGCACCCTTGCCAGGTTCTTCTCCTCCCACCCCCTCACCTCGGAGCGGATCCAGCGGGTCCAGGCGGAGATCACCGCCCTTCCCCAGCAGAGCTACCCTCCCGTGGACAATGCCGAATTCCGGCGGATCAAAGGGCGGCTGTGATGGGTGACGACCGCGGAACAACGGCGGCTGGCCGCTGGGAGAGCATCGCCGAACGGCTGGAACAGATTCTCGCGCGGGTGGACCGGGTCCTCGACCGGACGGTTCCCCCGCCCGCACCGGACTGTGGGCTCTTCGACCGCCACATCGCCTTCCGCTGGCGCCGCATCGGCGACGGCGGGGCGTTCGAGCCGGTGGAGCACCCCCACCTCCCCGATCTCGGCGACCTGGTCGGCATCGATATCGCCGTGGAGGATCTGGTGCGGAACACGGAGCAGTTCGTCGCCGGCTTTTCGGCCAACAATGTTCTCCTCTGGGGGGAGCGGGGGACCGGCAAGTCGACCTGCGTCAAGGGAGTTTTGCGCCGCTTTGCCGGACGGGGACTGCGCCTGGTGGAGGTGCAGCGGGACGACCTGCTCACCCTGCCGGCGATCATTGCCGTCCTCCGGACGGTTCCCCGGCGCTTCATCCTCTTCTGCGACGATCTCTCCTTCGGGGAAGGGGAGGGGGCCTACCGGGAGCTGAAGGTCCTCCTGGAGGGGGGAATCGAGGCGCGGCCGGAGAATATCCTCTTCTACGCCACCTCCAACCGCCGCCACCTGATGCCGGAGCGGATGGAGGAGAACCTGGGGGGGGAGATCCATCCGGAGGAGGCGGTCTCGGAAAAGCTCTCCCTTGCCGACCGCTTCGGGCTGAACCTGAGCTTCTATCCGTTCAACCAGGAGACCTTTCTGGCGATCGTGGAGCGCTACGCCGAAAAATTCTCGTTGCCGGTGGTGCGGGAGCAGCTGCACAGAGAGGCACTCCAGTGGGCACTCTACAAGGGAAATCGCTCGGGGCGCGCCGCCCGGCAGTTCATCGACGACCTGGCCGGCCGGCTGCGGGTGGCGACACAGGAGGAATGAGCAGAGGGGCGTGCGGCGGTTGACTTGAGGTGCGATTGGTGATAGTTAAGAAAAACTTTATAAATCCAGGAGGGAAATGCGCATGAAAGTTACGGGAAGCAGAATCGCACGGTTCATCATCGGTGCGGCGGTTGCCGTCTCGGCGGCGGTTGCCTTCGCGTCGGGCGGCGGGGTAGGGGTCACCGCCGACGAGGCGCTCCAGCGGCTGATGGAGGGGAACAAGCATTTTGTCGCGGGGCAGCTCGGCGCCTGCGGCGAGAGCACGGCGGCAAAGCGGGCGTCTCTCGCCAACGGACAGAAGCCCTACGCGATCATCCTCTCCTGTTCCGATTCCCGGGTCCCCCCCGAGCTCATCTTCGACAAGAGCATGGGGGAGATCTTCGTGATTTGCGTGGCGGGGAACATCCCCGATCCGATCGTACTCGGGAGCATCGAATATGCGGCAGAGCATATCGGCTCACCCCTCATCATGGTCCTCGGCCACGAGCGGTGCGGCGCAGTGACCGCCGCCGTGGACGCCAAGGGAAAGCCCGAGGGTAACCTCGGCGCCATCGTCAGGACCATCACCCCGGCGGTGAGGAAGGCGAAGATGGCGGCGAAAGGGAAGAGCCACGACGAGCTGGTGGAGACCGCGGTCGAGATCAACGCGAAGCTCGTCGCCGCGAACCTGACGAAGAAATCGCCGGTCATCGCCAAGCTGGCGAAAGAAGGGAAGGTCAAGATCGTGACCGCCAAGTATGACCTGGATGACGGCACGGTTTCCCTTCTCGGCGAGCAGAAGTAAACCGCCACCCGCACCGGTATGAAAGCCCGCCTCGGCGGGCTTTTTTTCTTTAGTGCTGAACGGCTCCTTCAGTTATCCCAAACACCGAGGTTTCCCATGTCCGTTGCCGAGCGCCGCTCGATCCTTTGTCCCAACTGCCGCAGGCTCATCAGTCGCGACGAGGCCGCCTGCCCTTACTGCGGGACGGCCCGTCCCGGCTCCTGGCTGAAGAACAATCCCTTCACCCGCAGCGTCGGGAGCGCCGACCGCCTCGTGAAGATCATCATCACGGTCAACGTGGCGATGTTCGCGGTCTCGCTTCTCGTCAGCCGGCGCCCCTCCGGCATGGGGGGGATCTTCACGGCGCTTTCTCCCGACTGGCGAAGCCTCCTCGTCCTCGGCGCCACCGGCGTCATCCCCATCGACCGCTACGGCCGCTTCTGGTCTCTCCTCTCCGCCAATTATCTCCACGGGGGGCTGCTCCACATCCTGTTCAACATGATGGCGCTGCGGCAGATCGCCCCGCTGGTGGCGCAGGAATACGGCACCTGGCGGATGATCTCGATCTACACCCTCGGCGGCGTCTGCGGCTACCTCGTTTCCTACGCGGCGGGGGTCGGCTACACCATCGGCGCCTCGGCGGCCATCTGCGGCCTCATCGGCTCCCTCCTCTATTACGGGAAGAGCAGGGGGGGCGTTTACGGCCAGGCGGTCTTCCGCGAGGTGTGGGGCTGGGTGGTGGGGCTCTTCCTGTTCGGCTTCCTGGTGCCGGGGATCAACAACTGGGGGCACGGCGGCGGGATCGTCGGGGGGATCATCCTGGGGCTCGTGCTCGGGTACCGGGAGCGGCGCGAAGAGAACCTCCTCGACAAGTTCCTCGCCGGTGTCTGCGTCCTCGCCACCATCGTGGCGCTCTGCCTCGGGCTCGTCTCGGCCTGGTTCACCTTCGCCTGAGGGATTCGCCCAGGATGCGCGCTGTCAGTGCCAGAGACCGCTGAGATGGCGCCGGGGTTTCCGCGTCACCTTCTCCAGGTGTCGGGTGAGCTCAGTTCCGTTCCCGTTTGAACCGACCAGGGGGGCGCGATCGGCAGACAGCTCCTGTTCAATGGCGGCGAGCCGGCGGAGCCGCTCGTCGGTTACCGGGTGGGTCCGCAGGATCGACGGCTCGATGGTGGTGCGGCCGGGGATGAGGGTGCGTTTCAGGAGCTGTTGCTGCTGTTCTTCCAGCTTGGCCAGCGC
Organism: Deltaproteobacteria bacterium; assembly: GCA_021847245.1. Classification (GTDB taxonomy): domain Bacteria; phylum Desulfobacterota; class Desulfuromonadia; order Geobacterales; family Geobacteraceae; genus Geobacter. The sequence continues at coordinate 33,292 of JAJZUC010000020.1, forward strand.
CGAGGCGAGGCCGGCCGGGTCGCCGCTCAGGAGGGCGCCGGAGAGGTCGGCTTCGTACTCCCGGGTGCGGGAGAGGGAGAGCTGGAGCAGGGCGCTAATGGTTGGTGCGAAGGTCATGAGGATGATCGGCCCCCACGGCATCGCGTACTTGCCGAGGATGAAGAGGGGGAGGTTGATCAGGACCAGGACCTGGCCGAGGAACGAGATTGCCCGCGTGAGGCGGCTCACCACGTCGGCGAAGCTCATGACCCAGGTGTCGCCGCAGCCGATGTGGCTCATCTCGTGCCCCAGGACCCCCACGAGCTCCCGCAGGGTGAGGAGCCGCAGAATCCCGTCGCTCACGGCGATCGCCGCGTTCTCCCCCCTGCCGATGGAGAAGACGAGGGGGGCGGTGCTCGGGATGTAGTGGAGCCGTGGGGGGGTGTTGAGGTCGGCGCGCCGGGCGAGCTCCCGGATGATGGTGTGGAGCCGGGGGGCCTCTTCGGCTGTGATGGGGCGCGCCCGGTACATCTTCAGGACGAGTGTCGGGAAGACGCGGATGCTGACAATGAGGGGGATGATCCCGACGCAGACGGCCCAGGCGATGCCGTAGATCCCGGCGAAGAGCCAGCCGAGGGCGAGGAGCAGCCCCACCATCCCGAGGATGAGAACCGCCGACTGCAGCAGGTTGCGCAGGCTCTGTCCGGCCATCTCAGCTCATCCCGGCGTTGCGGCCGCCCCCGTCGCGAGGAACCTTTCCAGCTCCCGCTGCGCCGCGTCGAAATCCTCCAGCGCGATCGTCGCGTCCTCGGTCCATTCCCGGGTCTTGTAGTAGAGCCTGTCGTAGTATCCCCTGATCAACCCTTCCATGAACGGCCCCATCTCCCAGCGTTCGAGATGCCCTGCCAGTTCCTCGTACCGGTCGCCGCCGAGCTTCTTTCTGATGCGCAGGAGCGCCGCCGCCATCCCGTCCCGGTACCCGGGGAGCCCGTACTCCTCGATGAGCCTCCCCACCCGCGTCTCCACCGAAGCGGTGCACCAGATCTTCATGCTTTCCCGCATCACCTCGTACAGGTTTCCCGGCAGGGTCATCCTGCCGATCCGCCGGCTTTCTCCCTCCACGATGATCGGCCGCTCCGGGGGGAGCCGCCGGAAGGCGTCCCAGAGGAGGGTCTCGAACCGCTTCTGGCTGAGGGTCTGGGAGAGCCCCAGCTCGCCGAAGGCCGAGCCGCGGTGGCTGGCGAGCCCCTCCAGGTCGACGGTCGAATGCCCCGCAGCCGCCAGCCTGAGCAGGAAGGTGGTCTTCCCGATGCCGGTCATGCCGTGGAGGACCACCAGGGGGGCGGGGGGACGAAACGGCTCGAAATACGCCGTCACCACCTGGCGGAACGCCCTGTATCCCCCGGTGAGCTGGACGGCGGCGTGGCCGGTCAGGTCGAGGATCGCTGCGACCGTCTTGCTCCGGAGCCCTCCGCGCCAGCAGTAGACGAGGATCGGCCGGCCGGCGGCCCGGGCGGCGATCTCCGCCACCATCGCCGGAAAGCGGTGGGCGGTCAGCTCCAGCCCCCGGCGCCGCGCTTCGCGGGGGCCGACCTGCTTGTAGATGGTGCCGATCTCCACCCGCTCCTCGTTGGTGAGGAGCGGTACATTGAGGGCGCCGGGAAGGTGGTCTTCCTCGAATTCCAGGGGGGTACGGACGTCGACCACCAGGTGGGTGTCGAGGAGCGATTCATGAAACTCTGTCGTTCGGGGCACTGGTTTCTCCTTGAAAACCGAGTCATTATACGAGTGGACGCCGGCGATTGCAAGGGATGGCGACAGGGTATTCCTCCCGGTCCGGGAGGTATTGAAACTGACTGCCCGGGCCGATTGTTACTTGATTTCCAGAAGGGTTACATGTTAGAAAAGACAGAATTTTGTCCGGCTGAAATTATTCACTACTAATAAAGGAGGTTGCAATGGCTGCACAGTACTCCGCGGATTTCGAGAAGGCCCTCCAGGTCGGCCGTCCCCCCAACATCAGGAAGCTCTTCCCCAACTCCAAGGCGCTCATCGTGAGCGGCAAGGTGGTGGACCGGGCCATGATCGCCAAGGGCAAGGCGATCACCATGGCTGCCAACGGCCGCAACTACTTCGTCATCCGTGGCGTCCTCATGGCCGCCCAGCGGGCCAACTGTCCGATCATCATCGAGATCGCCAAGTCCGAGGGGGGGCAGAAGGCCTACTGCGCCGTCAACTACTGGAACATGGCCCGCATCGTCGACGCCCTCTGCAACGAGCTCGGGATCACCGTGCCGGTGGCGATCCACGCCGACCACTACGGGATCAAGAGCGACAAGGACCTGAAGGCGGCCATGGTGGAGATCCCGACCATGTTCGAGGCGGGGATCACCTCCATCGCCATCGATGCCTCCCACCTTCCCGATGACCTGAACCTGCTGGCCAACCTCGCCATCAACCCCTCCATTCCCGTCTGGGCCGGCCTCGAGACCGAGGTGGGGGAGATCAAGGGAAACCAGGGGCTTTCGACGGTGGAGGAGGCGCTCTTCCTGATCCGGGGGCTCAACGCCCGCGGCATCTTCCCCGACTGGATCGCCCTCAACAACGGCACCACCCACGGCATCGAGGCTTCCGACGCCGGCATCCAGGTGGGGCTCACCGCCGAGATCCACCAGGCCCTCGCCCCCTACAGGGTGAACGGCGCCCAGCACGGCACCTCCGGTAACAGCTCCGAGCGGCTGCGGGAGATCGCCAACCGGACCGCCACCACCAAGGCCAACGTCGCCACGGCGCTCCAGATGATCTCCTGGGGGCTTGAGGTGAACGACTACGGCAACGCCCAACTGGACGCCAACGGCAACTTCATCAAGGTGACAGGCGAGGGGATGGCCGAGGAGCTCTGGGCCGAGATGGTGGCCTACGCCGAGTCGAAGGGGTGGAAGAAGGGGGACTACAAGAACCTGAACCTGCCGTTCGAGAACAAGCTTCTGGCCCAGCCGGCCGAGGTTCGCGAGCGGATGGCCAGGCGGGTGGAGGAGTTCGCCTACAAGATGCTGACCGAGGTCTTCAACGCCAGGGACACCGCGCCCCTCGCCATCGAGGCGATCCTCAGGGCCGGCTCCCACGACCTGGGGCCCAAGGGAAGCCCCATCGAGAAGGCGTCCGACTGGACCGACGAGAAGATCGTCGAGCGGGCCAGGACGATCGTGAGCGACAAGGGGCCCGAAGGAAACTTCGAGGACTAGCCCTGACGAGAGACAGACGGGGGAGGGGGCGCAAGCCCCCTTTTCCATGTCGGCGCCTGCAGCTGCCTTGCAGGAGAAACCATGACCAACCTGACCGTATTCCTCGTTTCCGTAGTCCTGGTGACCGTTGCGCCGGGGCCGGACATCATCTATGTCCTCACCCGCGGCGTGAGCCAGGGGAAAAGGGCGGGGCTTGCCGCTGCGGCCGGCTTCAGTACCGGCTGCATCTTCCACACGGCCCTGGCCGCGGTCGGCATCTCGGCCCTCATCCGCTCCTCTGAAACGGCCTTCACCGTCATCAGACTGGCGGGGGGTGCCTACCTGATCTACCTCGGGATCGGGGCGCTGCGCAGCCGCGGCGGGAGCCCGGTCGGCGAAGCCGCCGAAGCGCCCCCCCTCTGGTCGATCTACCGCCAGAGCATCGTCGCCAACATCCTCAACCCGAAAGTGACCCTCTTCTTCCTCGCCTTCCTCCCCCAGTTCGTCGTCGCCGGTGCCGGGAGCGTCGGGCTCCAGCTCATGGGGCTCGGCCTGATCTTCATGACGGTCACGATCCTTGTCTTCGGCACGGTGGCCCTGTTCGCCGGCTTCATCGGCGATTGGCTGCGGCGCACCCCCACCGTGGCCGGGAGGATCCGGGCCCTTGCCGGCCTGACCTTCATCGCCCTCGGCATCCGCGTCGCCCTGCCGGACGTCAGGTGACGAGCCGCCATGGATGATGCCTGCCTGACAGACCTTCGGCGGTGGTTTTTCGACTACTGCCCCACCTTTTACACCGGAAACGAGGAAGATAACCGCAACATCCGCCTCAAGGAGGAGCATACCGCCCGGGTCTGCACCGCCATGGAGCTCCTTGCCGATTCCCTGGCCCTCTCTGCGGCCGACCGCCGCCTCGCCGCCGCGGTCGCGCTCTTCCACGATGTGGGCCGGTTCGAACAGTACCGCCGTTACCGGACATTCAAGGACAGCGCCTCGATAAACCACGCCGCCCTCGGTGCCCGGGTGCTGGCGGAGGAAGGGGTGCTGGCCGGACTCCCGGAGGAGGAACGGCGACTGATCGCAAGCTCCGTCGGGCTTCACAATGTCTTCCGGGTTCCGGCGGGGCTTGGCGAGCGACACCGGCTGTTTCTCCGGCTGATCCGTGATGCCGACAAGCTCGACATCTGGCGGGTCTTCATCGAATTCTACGACCAGCCGGCAGGGGAGCGGGCGTCGGCGGTGAGCCTCGGCTTCCCCGACGTTCCCGAGTGTACACCGGCGGTGGTCGCCACCCTCCTGCGGGGGGAGATGATCGACCTGGCCACGCTCCGGACCCTGAACGACTTCAAGCTCCTTCAGCTCTCCTGGGTCTTCGATCTCAATTTTCCCCGTTCCCGCGAACTGGTGCGGGAGCTGGGGTACGTGGAGCGCCTTGTCGACACCCTTCCCCGTAGCGCCGACGTCGATCGGGCTGTCGAAGTGGTCCGGAACGCTCTCTTGGGCGGCGACCCTGCCTCCTGACGCGGGGTCAGTGCCGGGCCATGACCCGTGCCATCCCGGCCACGGCGCCGCTGGCGAAGGCGATGCACCAGAGGGTGTAGATGGTGAGGCTCACCCGGTGGAAGGTGCGGTTGACCCGCTCGGCCCGGCGGGCGAGGGAGGCGGCGAGGGCGAGGAGGAAGTGGAACCCCATCCCCGCCAGGGAGAGGATGCCGGTCAGGTTGTGCCACTCGGGGGCCTTGCCGTAGAGCCTGGCGTAGACGCTCATCTCGCGGGTGCCGAGGTAGTCGAAGAGCAGTCCGATCCCGAAGACCGCCAGGTGCTTCAGGTGGAGCCCCTCCCGCCGGCCGCTGAAGACGGCGTAGGTGTAGAAGAGAAGCGCCAGGTTCATGTAGATGATGCCGATCTTCAGCATCCTTCGAGCCTCCCGGTCTGGCGCAGCGCCTCGTAAAGGACGATCCCCGCCGCGGTGGAAAGGTTGAGGCTGCGGACCTTGCCGAAGATCGGTATCCGCACGGTGTTATCCCGGTTGGCCTCGAGAAGCTCCTCCGGCAGTCCCACCGTCTCCTTCCCGAAGACGATGAAGTCCCCCTCCCGGAATCCCGCCTCGATGTGGCTCTTCTCCGCTTTCTTGCTGGTATAGATGAAGCGGCCCTCCTGATAGGCGTGCTTGAGGTCGTCGAGGCTTCCCCAGTAATGGATTTCGACCTCGCTCCAGTAGTCGAGGCCGGCCCGCTTCAGCTGCCGGTCGTCGGTGGAAAAGCCGAGCTTCCCCACCAGGTGGAGGACGGTGCCGGTGGCGCCGCAGAGGCGGGCGATGTTGCCGGTGTTGGGGGGGATCTCCGGCTCGATGAGCACGATGTGAAATGGCTTGCGGGTCTGCATGGTCGGTCCGATTGATTGGGGTGTCGGCGTATACCGCGCCGGCGGTTTGCCGGTCTTGATTTTTTCGGGAGGCGGGTCTATTATTAGCGCTTCTTCGCCTCCACGCAAAGGACTTTCTTGCCCCATGGCTTTTCCAGCGCACATCGACAATCCACTTCACATGAGGGAGCTGCAATGAAGATCATCGTTACCGACGAGGTAGCCCAGGAAGGTTTGGCACTTCTGGCCCAGGATCCGCGGGTCGAAATCGACGTGAAACTCGGCCTCAAAAAAGAAGAGCTGCTCGCCATCATCGGCGGGTACGACGCGATCATCACCCGAAGCGGGACCACTGTGGACAAGGCGCTCCTCGACGCCGGCAGGAAGCTCAAGATGGTGGCCCGGGCCGGGGTCGGCATCGACAACGTGGACGTCGACTACGCCTCTTCCCGCGGCGTGATCGTGGTGAACGCCCCCTTCGGCAACACCAACAGCGCGGCCGAGCACGCCATGGCGCTGCTTCTCTCCTTCTGCCGCAACGTGCCCAAGGCGAACGCAAGCCTCAAGGGGGGCGAATGGAAGCGCGCCCCCTTCACCGGCTACGAGCTCAAGGGAAAGACCGCCGGTGTCATCGGCCTCGGGAAGGTCGGCGGGCGGGTCGCCACCAGGCTCAAGGCGTTCGAGTGCGAGGTCCTCGCCTGCGACCCGTACATCGCCGTCAAGCGCGCCCACGACCTCGGCGTGAAGCTCGTCTCCCACGACGAGATCTACAAGAACTGCGACATCATCACCGTTCATACCCCCCTCACCGACGAGACCCGCAACATGATCG